>NZ_FXAS01000117.1:0-1428 GCF_900177785.1 Cedecea sp. NFIX57
TGCTCCCGGCGAATATGTCGGACAACGCTCGCATGGATTTTTTTCTGAAACAAAAGGAAAATATTCACAACAGTCGCTGATTTTTGAATGCCGCAACGCGGCATGGAGGCGCCTGCCGTAGTCAAAGAGTACTCCGGGGGTAAAGGGCGCCGTAACCCGGCGAAGCCGGTTACCCAATTGATAGATTTCACCAATCGCCCCACCCACCCTGCTCAGCCAGACCCGCTGAAAGCGATACAGAAGTTGCTGTGCGCAGTCGGGGCGTATCTCCGCGTTAGCGGGCCGGCAGGGCCGCTTACGGGCGTGTACGCCACACCCTCCAGCCACACTTCTCAAAGCAACACGAGTCTTTAGTTACATCATCCATCTTAAAAGCGACACAGTTCCGGGCCTGCGGCGCTTTTCAGGGTGGGCTGGGCGCAGGCGTCATTGATGTGCACGGGCCAGGGTTTTTTCTGATGGTTATGCTGAATGTTGTAACTAGTGCACTGCGAGGGGGCATAAAAAAGCCCCACCTGCCAGCGGGGCTGAAATAAACAACCAATAGCATACAGATTAGTGAATCGAGGTTCACACAGATACAGGGGAATACCCGTACTTAGTGTAGCCATTGATTTGTTACCCGGATGAAAACCAGGAGCTTTCTCTGCCCGAGCAACGCGAGGGTGCTACATTTGAGCCATTTTTGGCTCAGTGTATCCCCCTTTTTAAAGGGCTCCTTTTGTTCAGAAATTACGTTCGGAATTAGCTATGAATACAGGTGGGTGTTCGAAATTAACTGACCTCTTCGAAGTTAATCTCATTTGTCAGGGCTGGCGGTGGTGAAAATATGGGCTATTGCGGTGTGAGGTCGGGCAGAACGGGGACGATAAGGGGCGACATCGGTCTGTAAGTGCGTTTTATTCGCATGATGGCGGATTTAAGGCCGAGGGGCGGCCCCGCGCAGGCACGGTCGGAATATCTGGGGCAGGGATTTGGATGGGATTACGGCAGAACGCCGGCACGCTCGAGGAGCAGCCGGTAGTATGTCTCCGGGTCACGGCTTATCAGCCCGGGTTGCTCCCGCTTAAGTGTCGTTTCAAGCTGAATGACCTGAATGGGCGTCATTTTCCCGCTGACAGACCACTGGATAAACGCCTGGTGGTATGTATTCTGCCGGCGGGCCTTCGCGCCGGCTAAAGACGTCAGGCTCTGCTGCTGTTCGTCCAGAAGGGTATCCAGTCGCTCGTCTTCCAGACGCTTCAGGGCATCATCCAGCTCGGTGATACGGGCCTGCTTCTCCCCCGCCAGGTCAGGACTGGTCACCCGACGCTTAATCTGACGCAGTTTGTTGGGCACTGTTGCAAAAATGTGGAAGTGATAAAATTATGGCCACCTTTTGCTGACGGAGCAGCACATGAACCCATTCAAAGGTCGGCATTTTCAGCG
>NZ_FXAS01000074.1:0-1737 GCF_900177785.1 Cedecea sp. NFIX57
GCTCTTTAACAATTTATCAGACAATCTGTGTGGGCACTCGCAGGATTGATATCTCAGCATCTTCGGATGCAAACAAATATCAAGTCTTGAAGAGTGACTACTGATTTTATAAACAGTTTTAATTCTTTGAGCATCAAACACTTTTAAATTGAAGAGTTTGATCATGGCTCAGATTGAACGCTGGCGGCAGGCCTAACACATGCAAGTCGAGCGGTAGCACGGGAGAGCTTGCTCTCTGGGTGACGAGCGGCGGACGGGTGAGTAATGTCTGGGGATCTGCCTGATGGAGGGGGATAACTACTGGAAACGGTAGCTAATACCGCATAACGTCGCAAGACCAAAGAGGGGGACCTTCGGGCCTCTTGCCATCAGATGAACCCAGATGGGATTAGCTAGTAGGTGGGGTAATGGCTCACCTAGGCGACGATCCCTAGCTGGTCTGAGAGGATGACCAGCCACACTGGAACTGAGACACGGTCCAGACTCCTACGGGAGGCAGCAGTGGGGAATATTGCACAATGGGCGCAAGCCTGATGCAGCCATGCCGCGTGTATGAAGAAGGCCTTCGGGTTGTAAAGTACTTTCAGCGAGGAGGAAGGCATTAAGGTTAATAACCTTAGTGATTGACGTTACTCGCAGAAGAAGCACCGGCTAACTCCGTGCCAGCAGCCGCGGTAATACGGAGGGTGCAAGCGTTAATCGGAATTACTGGGCGTAAAGCGCACGCAGGCGGTTTGTTAAGTCGGATGTGAAATCCCCGGGCTCAACCTGGGAACTGCATTCGAAACTGGCAAGCTTGAGTCTTGTAGAGGGGGGTAGAATTCCAGGTGTAGCGGTGAAATGCGTAGAGATCTGGAGGAATACCGGTGGCGAAGGCGGCCCCCTGGACAAAGACTGACGCTCAGGTGCGAAAGCGTGGGGAGCAAACAGGATTAGATACCCTGGTAGTCCACGCCGTAAACGATGTCGACTTGGAGGTTGTGCCCTTGAGGCGTGGCTTCCGGAGCTAACGCGTTAAGTCGACCGCCTGGGGAGTACGGCCGCAAGGTTAAAACTCAAATGAATTGACGGGGGCCCGCACAAGCGGTGGAGCATGTGGTTTAATTCGATGCAACGCGAAGAACCTTACCTACTCTTGACATCCAGAGAACTTAGCAGAGATGCTTTGGTGCCTTCGGGAACTCTGAGACAGGTGCTGCATGGCTGTCGTCAGCTCGTGTTGTGAAATGTTGGGTTAAGTCCCGCAACGAGCGCAACCCTTATCCTTTGTTGCCAGCGGTTCGGCCGGGAACTCAAAGGAGACTGCCAGTGATAAACTGGAGGAAGGTGGGGATGACGTCAAGTCATCATGGCCCTTACGAGTAGGGCTACACACGTGCTACAATGGCGCATACAAAGAGAAGCGACCTCGCGAGAGCAAGCGGACCTCATAAAGTGCGTCGTAGTCCGGATTGGAGTCTGCAACTCGACTCCATGAAGTCGGAATCGCTAGTAATCGTAGATCAGAATGCTACGGTGAATACGTTCCCGGGCCTTGTACACACCGCCCGTCACACCATGGGAGTGGGTTGCAAAAGAAGTAGGTAGCTTAACCTTCGGGAGGGCGCTTACCACTTTGTGATTCATGACTGGGGTGAAGTCGTAACAAGGTAACCGTAGGGGAACCTGCGGTTGGATCACCTCCTTACCTAAAAGATACAACCCGCGTAGTGCTCACACAGATTGTCTGATAGATGT
>NZ_FXAS01000074.1:2169-5446 GCF_900177785.1 Cedecea sp. NFIX57
ATATTTGCTCTTTAACAATCCGGAACAAGCTGAAAATTGAAACGACATGTCGTCTTATTCTTCCGTAATAAAGAATGAGGTTAAGACATGTTCGAGTCTCTCAAATTTTCACAACATCGATTGTGTCTTACGAGACATCTTCGGGTTGTGAGGTTAAGCGACTAAGCGTACACGGTGGATGCCCTGGCAGTCAGAGGCGATGAAGGACGTGCTAATCTGCGATAAGCGTCGGTAAGGTGATATGAACCGTTATAGCCGGCGATTTCCGAATGGGGAAACCCAGTGTGTTTCGACACACTATCATTACGTGAATACATAGCGTAATGAAGCGAACCGGGGGAACTGAAACATCTAAGTACCCCGAGGAAAAGAAATCAACCGAGATTCCCCCAGTAGCGGCGAGCGAACGGGGAGCAGCCCAGAACCTGAATCAGTTTGTGTGTTAGTGGAAGCGTCTGGAAAGTCGCAGGGTACAGGGTGATACTCCCGTACACTAAAATGCACAGGCTGTGAGTTCGAAGAGTAGGGCGGGACACGTGGTATCCTGTCTGAATATGGGGGGACCATCCTCCAAGGCTAAATACTCCTGACTGACCGATAGTGAACCAGTACCGTGAGGGAAAGGCGAAAAGAACCCCGGCGAGGGGAGTGAAAAAGAACCTGAAACCGTGTACGTACAAGCAGTGGGAGCCTCATTTATGGGGTGACTGCGTACCTTTTGTATAATGGGTCAGCGACTTATATTCTGTAGCAAGGTTAACCGTATAGGGGAGCCGCAGGGAAACCGAGTCTTAACTGGGCGTTAAGTTGCAGGGTATAGACCCGAAACCCGGTGATCTAGCCATGGGCAGGTTGAAGGTTGGGTAACACTAACTGGAGGACCGAACCGACTAATGTTGAAAAATTAGCGGATGACTTGTGGCTGGGGGTGAAAGGCCAATCAAACCGGGAGATAGCTGGTTCTCCCCGAAAGCTATTTAGGTAGCGCCTCGTGAACTCATCTTCGGGGGTAGAGCACTGTTTCGGCTAGGGGGCCATCCCGGCTTACCAACCCGATGCAAACTACGAATACCGAAGAATGTTATCACGGGAGACACACGGCGGGTGCTAACGTCCGTCGTGAAGAGGGAAACAACCCAGACCGCCAGCTAAGGTCCCAAAGTCATGGTTAAGTGGGAAACGATGTGGGAAGGCACAGACAGCCAGGATGTTGGCTTAGAAGCAGCCATCATTTAAAGAAAGCGTAATAGCTCACTGGTCGAGTCGGCCTGCGCGGAAGATGTAACGGGGCTAAACCATGCACCGAAGCTGCGGCAGCGACACTATGTGTTGTTGGGTAGGGGAGCGTTCTGTAAGCCGTTGAAGGTGAACTGTGAGGTTTGCTGGAGGTATCAGAAGTGCGAATGCTGACATAAGTAACGATAAAGCGGGTGAAAAGCCCGCTCGCCGGAAGACCAAGGGTTCCTGTCCAACGTTAATCGGGGCAGGGTGAGTCGACCCCTAAGGCGAGGCCGAAAGGCGTAGTCGATGGGAAACAGGTTAATATTCCTGTACTCGGTGTTACTGCGAAGGGGGGACGGAGAAGGCTATGTTAGCCGGGCGACGGTTGTCCCGGTTTAAGCATGTAGGCGGGAAGTTTAGGTAAATCCGGACTTCTGTTAACGCTGAGGTGTGATGACGAGGCACTACGGTGCTGAAGTAACAAATGCCCTGCTTCCAGGAAAAGCCTCTAAGCATCAGGTAACATTGAATCGTACCCCAAACCGACACAGGTGGTCAGGTAGAGAATACCAAGGCGCTTGAGAGAACTCGGGTGAAGGAACTAGGCAAAATGGTGCCGTAACTTCGGGAGAAGGCACGCTGTCGCTAGGTGAAGGGATTTACTCCTGGAGCTGAAGGCAGTCGAAGATACCAGCTGGCTGCAACTGTTTATTAAAAACACAGCACTGTGCAAACACGAAAGTGGACGTATACGGTGTGACGCCTGCCCGGTGCCGGAAGGTTAATTGATGGGGTTATCCGCAAGGAGAAGCTCTTGATCGAAGCCCCGGTAAACGGCGGCCGTAACTATAACGGTCCTAAGGTAGCGAAATTCCTTGTCGGGTAAGTTCCGACCTGCACGAATGGCGTAATGATGGCCAGGCTGTCTCCACCCGAGACTCAGTGAAATTGAAATCGCTGTGAAGATGCAGTGTACCCGCGGCAAGACGGAAAGACCCCGTGAACCTTTACTATAGCTTGACACTGAACATTGAGCCTTGATGTGTAGGATAGGTGGGAGGCTTTGAAGCGTGGACGCCAGTCTGCGTGGAGCCAACCTTGAAATACCACCCTTTAATGTTTGATGTTCTAACGTAGACCCGTGATCCGGGTTGCGGACAGTGTCTGGTGGGTAGTTTGACTGGGGCGGTCTCCTCCTAAAGCGTAACGGAGGAGCACGAAGGTTAGCTAATCACGGTCGGACATCGTGAGGTTAGTGCAAAGGCATAAGCTAGCTTGACTGCGAGAGTGACGGCTCGAGCAGGTGCGAAAGCAGGTCTTAGTGATCCGGTGGTTCTGAATGGAAGGGCCATCGCTCAACGGATAAAAGGTACTCCGGGGATAACAGGCTGATACCGCCCAAGAGTTCATATCGACGGCGGTGTTTGGCACCTCGATGTCGGCTCATCACATCCTGGGGCTGAAGTAGGTCCCAAGGGTATGGCTGTTCGCCATTTAAAGTGGTACGCGAGCTGGGTTTAGAACGTCGTGAGACAGTTCGGTCCCTATCTGCCGTGGGCGCTGGAGAATTGAGGGGGGCTGCTCCTAGTACGAGAGGACCGGAGTGGACGCATCACTGGTGTTCGGGTTGTCATGCCAATGGCATTGCCCGGTAGCTAAATGCGGAAGAGATAAGCGCTGAAAGCATCTAAGCGCGAAACTTGCCCCGAGATGAGTTCTCCCTGACCCTTTAAGGGTCCTGAAGGAACGTTGAAGACTACGACGTTGATAGGCTGGGTGTGTAAGCGTAGCGATACGTTGAGCTAACCAGTACTAATGATCCGTGAGGCTTAACCTTACAACACCGAAGGTGTTTTAGAGAGAAAGATTTTCAGCTTAGTTCAGGATTTAGTTGATGGTTATATAAAAATATAACGGTCAATAACAGAATTTGCCTGGCGGCCGTAGCGCGGTGGTCCCACCTGACCCCATGCCGAACTCAGAAGTGAAACGCCGTAGCGCCGATGGTAGTGTGGGGTCTCCCCATGCGAGAGTAGGGAACTGCCAGGCATCAAAT
>NZ_FXAS01000086.1:0-3151 GCF_900177785.1 Cedecea sp. NFIX57
ATGTACATGAAAGCCAGTATAAAATACGGCGATGAGGGTGGAAAGGACTTCGGCTGCGAAGCAGACGAGCTCACGCCGTAGGCGTGCTACCGTTCTCGTCAGTAGATAAGGTTGATAATTTTTGTACCGGAGCCTGCCGCTTAAGTCTCCACTCAATTCCATGGGCATCAAGTAGCGAAATCAATCGGGCATTTTCTGCCCGCAGTGCCGATAATTCATCGCTGTCAGATTGGTGAACCATACTCTGCTGTAAATCCCCCGCATCGATTTATGTCTGTCCGATCTCAGTCATCCGGTGTCTGGCAAGAAGCCGCACCACGGTGGAAGGATGAACACGGAACAGACGTGCAGCATCAGCGCCCGTTTTTTGCCCCGATGTGACGAGCGAGACAATCTCTTTTTGCTGTTGGGGGGTTAACTTAGGGCGTCGCCCACCAACCCGGCCATCCTGGCGTGCCGCCGCAAGCCCGTTCTTTGTCCGCTCACGAAGCATGGCGCGTTCAAATTCAGCAAAGGAGCCAACGATCTGCATCATCATCCTGCCAGCCGGAGTGGATGTGTCAATATTTTCGGTAATGCTGCGAAAATCAGCTCCCGTGTTTTCAATCTTCTCCAGCGTCAGCAATAAATCCTTCAGCGAACGGGAAAGGCGATCCAGTTTCCATACAATAACCTGATCATCTTTGCGTAGTTGCTGTAAAAGACGTTGTAGTTCGGGTCGATCCCATCGCCCTCCCGAAGCTTTTTCCTGGAAAATCAGTTCACACCCGGCTGACTTTAGTGCTGATATTTGAGCTTGAGTATCCTGTTCCTGTGTCGAAACCCGGGCATAACCGATAAGCATGATTGCGATTTCCTGTTGCCATTTGCTTTTATATTGCAATACATTTTTGCAATGCACAAGGCCGCATCGTTACGTTGGGACAGGGATAGTTGCACAAACGTTCGTTTATGCGTCGTGATGAGGTGAAGAAAAGTTGGCAGTTATCGCAGCTACCCGGCCACTACCCCAAATATGGTGGTTTTCGTTGAAATTTCACATCGCGGAGAAAAACCCCACTTAGTGATGCTCGGGCATTCGGGGAAACTTCTCCAGGCGGAATAAAAGCCGACTGCCCGGACAGACCGCCGGGCAAACGTCACCCCCCAGGGATTAGTCAGACGCCGGGGTCGTCCGGGCGGCCACAGTGTAGCACCGGGGCGGTGTGGCGGGGGCTATGCGCCCGAAAAATCTTCTTCAGCAGGACTGAATGAATCCTCTTCCGGTCGCGTGGCCGGCAGCCGCTGGCCAGCGACCTGCAGGGTGCTCCGGGGCGACGGTGAAATAAGGAAAAACAGCCCTTTAGAAAAATCTGCCGGAAAGACAAGTGGGTCAAAAAATCTGAACGGAACGGGGGAGGGGGCGGGATTCGGTAGAATAACGGTAAACCCGAATACGGGCGAACGGCAGGAGAAAACCGCCGGGCGGCGGCTTATCGGGTGTCTGAGGGATAAATTGTACTATCTATTACAAATTCTGTCAGTCACCAGCTGTGAGTTGTAAATTTATGCATCAGGTTTATACTTAATATACTACAAATTGTAACATTTACCCTGAACAAACTTCATCTGCCGAACTCGGAGCCCTATCATGAATTCTCTTCAGACAGCCCTTGCCGTATCCCTGCTTGTTGTATCCGCTGGCTCAAGTGCCTCTCTTACTAACTGCGGAAGCCTGTCCAGTGACTATAATGGCTCTCGTTTTAATGATGAAACAAGTGTCGACTCTGGTGGTGTTTATCCAGTAAGTTACCAATTTCAGAGTACCAGTCAGTACGCTGGGAATATTCAGGTTTTTATTTCGGGACAACCTGTATCCATCGTCTCTGGAAGTTACCTGGTGATACCCAGCCGGATAACCAGCCTGGGAGTAACTCACGGGCAGGTTGGGGTCTTTTTAAATGTGCAGCCTGCAGCTACTTACAATTTTTGTGGCACAGACCAGAATACTGGCTGCCTGCTTACCCTGTCTCTCACCCCTTCATGTAGCGCATTAGGTGTTGTCAGACAACTATCGGGCGACAGACTCAAAAGCGTTGGTAATGTGGACACCCCTACGGCCCGTTCTCTGAGTGCCCAGAACTGGACCAGGTAACCCTGCCAACCTGGAGAGCATGAAAAACCATGGGGCAGTCGTGAGCTATGGTAATGTTGCGGGCAACTCATCCCTGGATTCCAGGGGGACCCGATTTGGGGGGAATGCAGGTATTGGGTCAGGCGCTGAAGTATTGACTCGGGGGATCGCGTCAGGGGCCGAAGTACTGACTGCGGTAATGTGGCAGAGGATTTCAGGTTTTGACTTCGCCGGAGGCCGCGTGGTTACTGTGCTCTGCTCCAGTTTCTGCTGTCAGGTGAGCAACACCCGACATCCGGTGTTGGGGCCCGTGAGTCAGCTTATGACACGGGTATCATCGTCAGACACGTACTCTGGGATGGAGAAGGTGAAGCCATTTAACGGAAGCAACTCATGCAGCCGTTCTTCCGGCCCGGAGGGCAGACGCGACAGCACGTCAGTCAGCCACGCATGCGGCTCCAGACCGTTCATTAATGCTGCTTTTGGCCGCGTTGGTGCACAGATGGCCAAACGGTTATCATCAACGTCTGTCCATTCTGACATGCGTAAACAATGCCGCATAGGGTGACTGCAAGGATTCTAAACGCCGTCATGCCGTGTTGCTAGGCTGATTCGGTGCTATGACGGTAAACCCGAATCCGGACGAACGGCTGAAGAAAACGGCTCCAGGCCAGGGGGATGGCAATGAAACTTTGGTATCATTTGATACTAATAAGCAGATGAAAGTGATATAAGCCATTGTATTGACGTTGGTGACCTAATTTATATTAGGTATCAAATGATACGAATGATGTTTATTCCCTCATCCTTATTTTTTAACCCACAATGCAAGTATTGCGGTTGCCATAGTTGTCAACGTAAAAGAAAAGGCTGAGCCAAAAGCATTCATCATTAAACCACCTTCAGAAAAACCGCAGACTTGAGGTGTTTCACTTACTACCTTGATGGTTAGGAAGCTCAATCGACTCTTTTAGAGGTTCCTAACCATGAATTGTAGCGATGGCGATCCGCATGTGGTGGGTACTTTTGCGTGTTAAT
>NZ_FXAS01000019.1:0-97946 GCF_900177785.1 Cedecea sp. NFIX57
CGACTGGCCAGGGGCCGGCCGTCGGGAACGGCCGGAGGTTGAGAGCGTCGGGAACGCATCTCAGCCGACCCAGGACTGGGAGATAAAACGGAGGTTTGCCGCTTCAGCGGTCGATTTATTTCGCCGGGAGTCCGGGTTCTTAGGGGAGTGACGGTGACTCCCCTAAGACGTTCACCGGTGCGGGGGCTGCATGTAAAGCAGGACTGGAAGTGAACGGAACCTTAACCAATCCTGCATAAACATGAGTATTGCTGACAGGAAATCGCCCCCACTACTCCTCAAACTCAATCGTCTCGCCCTTCAGGCGGCCCTCAAGTTTGCGCAGCAGGCGGTAAATAGCGGCCACCGCTTTTAGCGTGTCGCGTGGGATATAGGCGCCTTCTTCGGTGGTGCGGTAAAGATTACGGGTAAGCCAGACGTAGCGAACCACCGGGATATTGGCGGCGTGCGCCAGTTTAATCAGCGCTTTGGCGTCTTCGTCCTGCGCTTTAAACAGCAGCACTGGCAGCGGCGTTTCGTCCGGCAGATAGCGCAGCCCCACGGCGTAGTGCGTCGGGTTCACCAGCAGCACGTCGGCTTTTTCCATCTCCTGTGGAGTGACTTTTTTTGCCGGTGCGTTGAGGATTTCGTGGGCGACATGCTTACGGTGGCCTTTGGTATGCGGGTCACCTTCCATCTGCTTGTACTCGTTTTTCACGTCCTCGTGGCTCATGCGGTTTTGCTTGAGGAAGAAGTATTTCTGCAGCGCAAAGTCAGCCACCGAAAACACCAGCATCACGCCAACGATGGTGTGGGCGAGGGTTTCCAGAATCGCCACGCCCGCGTGCCAGAAACCGTCCAGCGTGCCGCCTGAAAGATTGGCCATTTGCGACAGGCGGGGTTTGATCAGCAGCCAGAACACCACCGAAAGGGTGATGGCCTTCAGCAGGCTGTTGAGGATCTGAATAAACTGCTTTACCGAAAACATCTCTTTGAATTTATTCAGCGGGTTCAGCGCCTCAAGCTTCGGGGCCAGCGCGGCGATGGCAAACAGCGGGCCAAACTGGATCCAGCCTGCGGCAATGCGCAGCAGGATCACGGTGCCCACCGTCATCATAAAAAACACCCCGACGGTCAGCAGCGCGGCGCCGCCAACTTCTCCTAACGCCTGATTGAAAGGGCTGCTGAGGCGCATCAGCGGCAGGAGCATCAGCGCCTGCAGCTTTGCCATACTGGCCTCCATCATGGAAAAAATCAGCTGCAGGACGCCGAACATGATCAGCAGTTTGGGGATGTCCTGACTCTGGCTGACCTGGCCTTTTTTACGCGCCTCCTGAAGTTTATGGGGGCTGGCCTTCTCTGTTTTTTCACTCACGGCTTGGCACCCTCCGAAGCGGCGTTACCAGGTGGTTTGACGGGCGGGCAGAATATCCGCCAGGTGCGGGATCATATCGCGCAGGCCGCTGAACTGGTGGCCGGCGAAATACTCCAGCGTGGGCAGGTAAAAGATGAAGAACAGCAGCCCGGCGATGCACTTCAGCGGCACGGTCAGCACTGTGGCCTGCAGCTGCGGGCTGTAGATGCTGAGCACGCCGACGGCAAAATCAAGAAACAGCAGGAGCAGCACCAGTGGACCAGCGTACAGAATGGTATCGATAAACATCTGCTTCACCTGGCCGAGGAACACCAGGAACCCCTGCTCGCGGAAGTCGGGTAGCCAGCTGTCCACCGGCCATAGCCGATAGCTGTCCCAGATAACCTGGGTGGCCAGCGAAAGGCCAAAATTGACGATCAGCACCATCATCGACCATTGCAAAAGCATGTAGCCGAGCGGCGTTTCGTCTGCGCCCAGGGCCGGGTTAAGCTGGCCGCCACTGAGCGCCCCTCGCTGGTTATCAAACAGCACGCCCACTGACTCAAACAGCCAGAAGGGAAGCGCCAACAGGTAACCAAGAAAAATCCCCAGCACCACTTCTTTCAGCATCATGGCGACAATGCCCCACGGCGTGTGCGGGGCGTGGGTCAACATCGGGACAATGGTCGGCGTGACAAAAAGCGCCAGCGGCACGACAACCGCCGTGCGGATCATCCCTTTCAGGGCAGAGAACGCAAACAGCGGCGTCAGTAGCACGCACGGGTAAACACGGGCGATTGCCAGCCCAAGTCCCAGCATGCCGTTGAACATCGGCGTCAGTTCGGCGGCAATCATCGCAGGGTTCCGGACGCGGCCATCATGTTGAAGGCGGACTGCGCCAGCTCCACCATTTGCAGGCCAATCCAGCGGCCGCTCAGCGCCAGCGTGGTGCCCACGGCCACCAGCTTGATGGCGAAGGGCAGGGTCTGATCCTGGAGCTGAAACACCGCCTGCAGCAGGGACACCACAATGCCCACCAGCACGGCGACCACCAACGGCGGCGCGGAGAGCACAACCACCATCAGCACCGCCTGCTTAAACATGTAGATCATGTCCATAACGTCCTCACATATAGCTGTAGAACAGGCCGTCCAGCAGGCGCGTCCAGCCGCTGACCATGACAAAAAGCAGAATTTTGAGCGGTAAAGAGATGGTCATCGGCGACACCATCTGCATCCCCAGCGCCAGCAACACGTTGGAGACAATCAGGTCCACCACCAGGAAAGGGATAAAAATTAAAAAGGCGATCTTGAAGCCGTTTTGCAGCTCGGACAGCACGAACGCCGGGATCAGGATCAGCAGGTTGTCGCGCTGGTGGACGACCTTCTCAGACAGATCTTTCGGCCACATGCGCTGGCTGTTTTCCATCAGGTGCGTTTCCAGGTCCGGGTCGCTGTTGCGCAGCATAAAGTCGGTCAGCGGCTTAATGCCGTACTGCAAGCTGTTCTCTAAGCGCTCGGCGCTGGTGGTATCGAGAGGTTTCTCTTTGAAGCGGGTTTGCATCCCGTCGAATACCGGCGCCATCACGAACAGCGTGGCGGCCAGCGCGATGCCGTAAAGCGCCATGTTGGGCGGCGTTTGCTGTACCCCAATGGCGTTTCGCGTCAGCATCAACACCATCGAAATCTTCAGAAAGCTGGTGGTGATCATCAGCAGCAGGGGCAGCAGGGAAATGGCCCCCAGCAGGATGGCCAGCGCCAGCGGATTGAATGAGCTGATATTCTCGGCCATCACACGGGTTCCATGGCCGTACCCGTCTGGCGGAGCATGCGGGTGACCTGGAAGCCGAGCGTACCGTTAACGTCCACCAGTTCACCTTTTGCCAGCAGGCTGTTGCCGTGGCACAGCAGAGCCTCGCCCGGCGTGACGTGCTGAACCAATACCGTTGATCCCGCGTCCAGCTGCTGTAGTTCGCCGAGCGTCAGCTGCAAGTTACCGCAGCGGATGGTTAAATCCAGCGACAAGTCGTCGAAACTCCCCCGTGTTGTTTGCCATTCCCCGGCGGGTACCACTTCTTCGCCGTCCTGCTGATCGTCGTACTCCAGGGGGGCGTTCGGGTAAGTCATGGTTAGCTCCTCGCTAAACGTAATGTGTAGTAAGTCTCTGTGAGTGGTTTCGCTCGCCAGTTCCAGGTGAACCTGAAATTGTCGCCGTGCCAGCGGCATAACGCCGTGTCCTTCCGGCGAGAAGAACGTCTCTGAGGGCAAAAGCAAATCTCCGCTGGCCAGGCGGCGGGCGGCACCTGAGGAAAGCTGGAGTTTGCCAACGGTCAGCGGTAACTGAAGCGGAAATTCTGGGTTGAGTGGGGCGATCAGCCGCTGCCAGGCGGGATGCCGGGCAAGCTGATGCAGCGTGTCCCAGGAGAGCGACAACAGCGTACTGGCCTGGGCTTCGCCGAGAAAAACCTCAAAGCGCAGCGTGATGTCAGGTTGTTGCCGTTCTTCGGCAGGCTGCAGAAACTCAAAGAGTTCAGCCAGTTGGGGGCTGAGCTGTTGGCTGAAATAGCGCCAGTACCAGGCATTGTTCTCGGTGGAAACGCCGGGCAGCGCCGGGCAATCGGCCATCAGTCCCAACACCGGCAGCGGGTCGCTAAAAAGCAGCGTGCCAGCCGCGCAGTGAAAAGCTTCACCCGGAATGTCTGACCGGGGCTGCGTTCGGGAAGGTAAGAGGCGAAGTTCACCGGCCAGTTCTTCCCGGAAGAAAGGGAGCCGCCAGCCGCTGCCGATCCAGCGCCGCAGCCGGGCTTCGTCATGTGACTGGGCGGCAAGCATCGGGCGTTTCATACCGCCTCCCGCCGCTTAAAGCGCAGGCGAACTTTTTTCCCCAGACGGCCGCTGAGCGAGCCTTGCCCGTCCTGTTCAAAGCCGCGAACTTTGTCCCAGGCCTCGGCGGAAAAGCCGAGTGCAATATCCAGCCCATCGCCATTGGCCGGGGTCACTTGAGCCACCACTTCACCTAAATCCGGTAGCAGCAGACTAAAACGGGCGGGCAGGCTTTCCTGTTGTTCAATACCTTGCACCAGGTGCGATTCCAGCATGGCACGCAGGGCGGAAGACTGGGATTCACTGGCCTGCTGCGGCTGTTCAGCGCCGCCGAGCGAGCCGTCAAACAGATTGAGCGCCAGAACGGGCATCACCGGGGCTGGTTCATCGTCGGACAGGAGATCGCTGAACTCTTTTTCATCCCGCGACAGCTTCTGGCGATCGCTGGCCCGGCTGGACGAAGACGCGCTGCGAGCGGGCATCTGCGGCATGAAGGGCGTGTTATTCCCCGGCGCGCGTGGTGTGCGAGGTGCAGGCGTTTGCGGGGTGTTTTCCGGCTGGTGGTGTGGCTGCGGAGCAGGATGAGCCTGCTGCCAAAGCTTCGGCTGCGGGTGAGCGTTTTTTAGCGCGTGGTGAATCATAAAGCGTTCCCCTGATTTTGGTTGAGCAAATACTCCATTTTTTCGATGTCCCGCTGGCAGCGCTGCACGGCTGACTGCGCGGCGGTCAGCCGTTCCTGCTGCTGTTGCACCTCTGCCTGTAGCTGGTGCGTGTGCTGAATTTGTTGAATCACCCCTGCGCGGCTGGATTTCTCAACATCCAGCGTTTCGCGCAGGTCGTTAAGCGGCTGCGTGATGCCCGCGTGCTGCGGCACAAAATCATTGCGCAGCTGCAAATAGCCGATTTTCTTTTCTGCCAGCTGCTGTTCGCCCTGTTCGACGGCCTGCTGGCAGCGCCGGAGCTGCTGTTCGTGCTGTCGCTGCTCGCCTTCACAGCGGCGTAAGCGTCGCCGCCGGATGGGCAGCAAAAGCGTCAGTACCTGCTCGAGGGCAACCTGCTGCGGATCGGGTGAGAGCGGTGTTTCGGCCTCGCTATAACGGCGCATAAGCAATCACCTCCTGCAGTTGCTGGCGAGTGTCGACGAAGTCGCTCGGGGCGTGGTTGGCCTGGCGTAAAAACGCGTTAATGGCCGACTGAGACTGCACGGCGGCGTCGGTCATCGGGTCATTTCCCGGCTGGTATTCGCCGAGGCGAATTAGCATTTCGACCTGCTGGTATGCCGACATCATCTGGCGCAGCGTGCTGGCTTCGGCAATGTGTTCCCGTGGAACGACGTTGCTCATGGTTCGGCTCAGGCTGGCCAGCACGTCCACGGCAGGATAGTGCCCGCGCTCCGCCAGGCGGCGGGTTAAGACAATGTGGCCGTCTATCAGCGAGCGGACTTCGTCGGCCACGGGATCGTTCATTGAGTCCTGTTCAATCAGCACCGAATAAAGGGCGGTGATGGAGCCGCGCGAGGTTTTCCCGGCGCGTTCAAGCAGCCCCGGCAGCAGGGTATAGACCGACGGAGGCAGTCCGCCCCGGCCAGGCGGTTCGCCAAGCGCCAGGCCAATCTCACGCTGGGCGCGGGCAAAACGCGTCAGCGAGTCGATAATCAGCAGGACGTTTTTGCCTTTGTTACGGAAAGCCTCGGCAATGGCCGTGGCGGTAAACGCCGCGCGGGCGCGTTCCATGCTGCTGCGATCAGAGGTGGAGCACACCAGCACGGTGCGTGAGCGCAGTTCGGCGTCCAGCTCGTGGTCGAGGAATTCGCGGAGTTCGCGGCCACGCTCGCCAATCAGGCCAAACACAATGGCATCGCACGGTGTGTTGCGCGCCATTTCTGCAAGCAGGGTCGTTTTGCCGCAGCCAGCCCCGGCGAAGACGCCCACACGCTGGCCCACGCCAATCGTCAGTACGCCATCGATGGAGCGAATGCCCGTCGGCAGGGGAGTATCAATTCGCGGCCTGTCCGTAGGTGGGGGGGCGTCGCCGAGCACGCCCCGGGCGTCCGGTGTTTCGCTGGCTAGTGCAAAAGCAGACAAGCTGTCTTCGTCAATGGCGCGGCCAAAACCATCCAGCACGCTACCAAATAAGCTGTCTGATACGCTAATAGAGTGGGGCTGAAACAGCGGCGTGACGCGGGCGCCCTGGGCAATGCCGTCCAGCGGCCCCAGCGCAGAAAGTAAGGTGTGGCGCGGGTTAAAGCCGACCACTTCGGCCATCACTTCGGTATCACCGCTGCGGCTGATTAGACACAGGTCGCCGATGCGCGCCTGCGGCAAACTGCTTTCCAGCAGAATGCCGCTGATGCCGGTGATGCGCCCGTGCGCGCTGACGGCGGAAAGCTGGTTAAGCGAACGGTGGCGCTCTGCAAACCAGCTGTTGAGGTCGTTCTGATATCGCACCATTACCATTTCACCGCGATGTTTTCCTTGCCGCCAAACTGTACGCTGTCGCCGGTAATGCCGGTCAGGCGCAGGCCGTTGCGTTCGTCGCCGACAAACAGGCGCTGCCCGTCTTCGGTCACGATGTTGGCGTTCGGCCCGGCGGTAATTTGCACGATGTGGAAGGGCAGCACGGCCTCGCGCACTTTGGTTTGGTTAGTCAGCATCACCTTAAGCTGATAATCGCTGCGAATGCTGTCCACCATGCGGCTGACAATCGGCAACTGGTTTTCCTGCAAATCGCCGGTGAGCGTAATCCCCTGCGGCGTGCTGGTCAGCTGCACTTTGTTATAGAGCTCCCGCTCGCGCAGATCCTGTTCCACCACGCTGCGCAGTTCATTGCTATTGGTGATCGCCGGTTTAATTTGCGGCTCGTCGTCGCTGTTTTGCTGGGCGATGCCGGGCTGCAGTACCCAACTAAAGATGGTAAAGGTCAGCAGCATCAGGCTGGATAAGGTGAATATTTGCGCCCAGCGGGGCAGAATTCTTGCCAGCAGCGAACGGCGTGCGGCCGGCGCCGGTTTGCTTTGTGTTCCGCCGACAGGTTCGCGTATGGCGGATTCTGGCTCACTCGGGCTGACAGCAGGCAACGGCGGTGGCGGGCGGTTATCCCATTCGTCGTCAGCGGCAGCAAGCGTCAGCCAGACGCCGCCGACGGCGAAGATTTCACCGGGCTGCCAGAGCTGTTGGGCGCTCAGTCGTTCGCCGTGGCGGTGGCAAACGGTGCCCTCCATCGGCGTGAGCATCCAGCCTTCGGCGCTGCGGCTTAGCAGAGCGTGGCTGGCTTTAATACCGCCATCGTTGAGCTGCAAATCGCTGTCGGCGGCGTTACCTAACTGCCAGCGTTCGCCGCTTAACGGCAGCGCCGCGCCTTCATGTAATCCGTTTAATACTCTCAGCTCATACATGGCAGCACCCTTTATGCAGTGAAGGCGTCAAGCGCGTTTTCGTGAATATCAATGCGCCCCAGCACGTTGACCGGCAGGTTAAATTGCAGCTCGGCGAACGACAGCACCGGGACGTGATGGAATTCGTCCTGAATGAGCAGGCGCAGCGGGCTACGTAAATCCTGGGCGGACAGCAGCACGCTGGTTTGCCGCTGGAACAGGGGGAACACTTCCCGTAGCTGCTCCAGCAGCAGGGCGTGCTTGTCCTGGCTTAGAGCGAAGAAGGTTTCGTTCTGCGTCTGCCGCAGGCTGTCACGCAGGATCTCTTCGGTTTCCGGCGTCAGCAGCCAGACCTGTATCCCGCCGTCGTGGCTGTACTGGTGGCAAATGTGTTCTTTGATGTCGATGCGAACCTGGTCGACCAGCAAGCCCACATCGCGCTCGTGCTGGCCATGCACAATCAGCGATTCGGTAATGCTTCGCACCGAGCGCAGCGAAATACGTTCGGCCACCAGGCGCTGCAGCACGGCGCTCAGGCGGGTGATCGGGAAGATGCGCTGGAATTCCTGCGCCAGCTCCGGCAGGTCCATCTCCAGCCACGAGATAATGGCGCGGGTCTCCTGCAGGCCGATAAAGCGCGGGCCGCTGGCAAAGAGCGCTTCTTCCATGCGGGCCAGCAGCAGCTGGTGCGAACTCCAGGATTCCATCTGGAATTTATCCAGTAGCGGATCGTTTTCTTCCAGCCACGCCCAGCCTTTTTCCTGCGGATAGGTTTCGGTGCTGAGTTCGGTGCCGGTCTCTTCCTGGGCCAGCAGGCGGTAGTCCAGCGCCCGCTTGCTTGAGGTAAAGGTGCCAATCACCTTCGGCACTTCATACACCAGAAAACGAAATTCATCGTCAGGCTGGTACGGCGAAAAATCGATGTTGAAGACCGGCAGCGTGAAGCCGTACTGGTTCACGATGCGGTTCCGCAGGCGGCGAATGTCTTCGATAAGCGCCATGGCCGCCGGATCACCCGCGCGAGCCGACGAGAAGCTGAGGACAAACAGGCGGCTCGGGTTGAAGGTACGGATATCTTCTTCGCCGTTGGCTTCCGGGGCGACAACTTCGCCGCCGGTGCTGGTGGCCGCCGCGCGTTTGGCGCGCCACAGCTGGAACAGCCCCGAGCCCAGGGTGATGATGCCGAGCACGATAAATACCGCCGTGGGCATGCCCGGCAGCAGGCTGAAGCAGAACATGCCGATGGCGGACATGATCCACGCCTTGGGCTGGTTGGTCAGCTGGTCGCTGATTTCGCGGCCAATGTTGTTGTTGGGGATGTCTTCGTTGGCCGACACGCGGGTGATCATCATCCCGGCGGTCAGGGAGATAAGCATCGCCGGGATCTGGTCAATCAGGCCGTCGCCGATGGTCAGAATGGAGTAGACATTGGCGGCATCGCCCGCGGCCATGCCCAACTGCAGCACGCCAATACAAAAGCCGCCCACCATGTTAATGCTGAGGATCACGATCCCGGCAATAGCATCGCCTTTCACGAACTTCATTGCGCCGTCCATTGCCCCGAAAAGCTGGCTCTCTTTCGCCAGATCTTCACGTTTGCTTTTGGCCTGCTGGACGTTAATCAGCCCGGCGCGCAGGTCGCTGTCGATAGACATCTGCTTGCCCGGCATGGCATCAAGGGTAAAGCGGGCGGCCACTTCGGCGATACGCTCCGAGCCTTTGGTGATCACCAGGAAGTTCACCACCGTCAGGATCAGGAACACCACCAGCCCCACCGCCAGGTTGCCGCCGACCACAAAGTTGCCGAAGGCGGTGACGATATGCCCGGCGTTTTGCTGCAGCAGGATCTGGCGCGTGGTGGAGATAGACAGCCCGAGGCGGAACATGGTGGTCAGCAGCAGCACCGCCGGGAACGTGGTGAACGCCAGCGGTTTGGGCAGGTACATCGCCGTCATGATAAGCAGGCACGACACGCTGATGTTGACCGCAATCAGCACGTCAATCAGCCCCAGCGGCAGCGGGATGATCAGCATGAACACCACCGCCAGCGCGATGAAAGCCCCGACGACTTCGGAGCGTTGCATGGCGGTAATTGCCAGCCGGTTAAGAAGGTTAAACAAAGCGTTCATGGCTATTCAATCCTGGTGAAGTCCGTTTACTGCGCCAACTGGTTGCGTTTTTCCCACGCGGCGTATTCGCCGTTCAGGGTGCGCAGCAGAAGCAGGGCGTTGCTGCGGGTTTCATCGTTCCCGCCCCAAATTTTTTCCGGCAGCGCCTGAAGCAGCGTCAGCAGGCCGTTGAAAAAGAGCGACTGCTGTAAGGGTTTTTCACCCACCACCTGCAGCCCAAGCTGGGTCAGGTCGCGGGAATAGAAGCCGTTGCGGCACATGCTGAGCAAAGAGCGTGTCATGACATCGGCTCCCATCGTGACGTGGGAATATTTGCTCTTCAGACGGTCGAGGAACTGGGCGACTTCCGACAGCGTGTGCGTAATGGCGCGGGTGTCGTTCAGCCCGGAAAGCAGGCGGCGCAGGGCCGTCGGCGGGGCGGAAGGGGCCAGCGCGGCGATGTCATCGGAAAGCGCGCGCTGTAATGTGCGCAGTGCGGGCACGAAGCCGTCGACGCCAAACTTGTCCAGCAGCACGTCCATGATGTTGTCGGCGGACTGCTGGTTGATCACGCCGCTGTAATAGAGCTTGCGCATTTCGCGCTTCTGCGCCGGATCGCTACTGAACGCGGCAATCGCCGGGGCGGTATTCACCCCCGCGTTAATTTTTTCCGGGTGCTGCTGTTGCAGGTCGGCAAGCATTTGCTCGACGCGTGCCGCCAGCGCCGGATTGCTGCCGTTGCGCAGACGCATCGCCATCAGGCTGAGGGTGACAAATGCGGAGGCCGGGTCGTGATTGGCCTGTTCGAGCAAATCATCCAACGTCGGGGTCTTCCCGTCGCCACCCGACAACATCCGTTCGAAAGCCGATTCCTGCTCGGCCTGCTCTTTCCCCGACGGGCTTTCCAGCAGTTTCCCCAGCTCCACAAGGTGAGTGACCTTGATTGCCGCCACGGAGATACGGCGCAGCTGGGTGGACTGCGTGCGTTGCTCCTCGTGTTTGATTTTCTGCTCGATGCTTTCCGCAAAGGTCGATGCCATCGACTCCTGGGCGGCACCGGGCCGCTGCGGCGCGGGTGCTGCACGGGTAGCGGACGATGAACTGCTCGCCGCGCTCTTGTCGTTGTTAGTGTCGCTGATTAGCTCATCGACCAGCGCGTCCGCCTGTTCGGTTTCGAGACGCAGATTATGGTGATGGTGGTGCTGGGGGATTCTCATGTTCATTGCGGTGTGCCTTACCCGATTCGCCTGTCAGTGTGTGGGCTAAGGCCTGGGGCGGTTCCCCGATAAATAAAAAATTTCCGCCGCTGGGGATGTGTAAAAAGTTGCACAAACTCGTTTTCTGGCTGTGTGTGTTTTTGCTCATATTAATCTGATTTATAAAAATTAAACGTTAATAATCAGTGTGTTAACTTGGTGTTTTTCGCTGGCATGGCGCTTGCTATAGGACGAACTCCTGAATCTATTCCATAAAAGGTGTTCACTATGTCAGCAATGTTTGATTTCGAATCACAGGTTTTCCCGGATGCACAGTCTGCTTTTGAGTCCAACGTTGTGCAGGGCGAGTTTCCGGTGGTTAACTGGGAGCGCGTGATGCGCGACAACGAACAGCGGCTGTATAATTTTATTCGTAAACGCGTGGCAAACTTTGCCGATATAGAAGACCTTGTGCAGAACACCTGGTATGAGGTGATCCGTAACAAGCACAAGTTTTGCGGCACATCGCGCCCGGAAACCTGGATGTTCGGGATTGCGGTAAACCTGGTGAAAAATCACTATAAATCGGTCAAAGTGAGCTACCTGCACGATGAGTTAAACGATGATGTGCTTGGTACGCTGCTGCATTCGGAGCAGCCGGAAGGGGTGACTGAGGGTAAGGACATCCTGTCGAAAGTGTTGCAGCGCATTGCGCAACTCCCTGAAGATTATCAGCAATTATTACAGCTGATCGTTGATCACGATATCAGCTACCAGGAAGCGGCTGACCGGATGACTATTCCTATCGGTACCGTGCGTTCCCGTCTATCCCGCCTCCGGCAGTCTTTGAAACAGGATCTGGGGTGGGACAGTCTGAACTGAGCGAGCGGTGCTTCGTTACTCCCTGAACGAGAAGAATCACACTCTATGAAACAAGACGGCGGGCCGCACCCACGGCCCAATGATACTCAGGCATTGCTGAGCGCCGCTTTCAATAGCATGCGCGAGTTGGTTTTCATTGTTGACAGGGATTTCAATATTGTTTTTGCCAACCACAAGGCGCTCAGTCTTTGCCTGCCGGAAGATGCCGGCCAGGCAAGGGCCGGGCATCTGGTGGGCGAAAATATTTTTACCCGGCTGAGAGGCTATGGCGATCTGCCGCTGCTGGCGGTGGTTGAGCAGCAGTTAGATCGGCCAGAACATTCGCCTTACGGCGATAAAATTAACGCCCGGTTTCAGGCGGCAACGCAGGCTATCCCGGTTGAAGTTTGCCCGAGCCGCTTCGAGTTTCAGCGGCAGAACTGGGTGATGATGGTGGTGTGCGATACTCGCTATCGCAATGATATTCATCGTTTTTACTACGATCGTGAAAACGAACTTCGCGACATTCTGGACAATATGCCGGATGCGATTCTGCGTGTGGACAGTGAACAGAGGCTGCTCTATGCCAACGAAACGGCGCTACAGTGTATGCCTAAGAGCGCGGCGGCCATCGGGCTGAAGATAAATTCGCTTATCGGGGATTCGACGCTGATGGAGCAGATCAGCTGGTCGTTGCAACTGGTGCTGAATAAGCATATTCAGCTGGAGGCCGTGCTGCACGGCTTGCGGTCCGACTTGCGGGTGTCGAGGATTTACCAGGCGCGTTTTATTCCTGAATTTACCCAGCAGCAGACGCTGAAATCCGTGTTGGTGATCGCTCGTCCTGCCTCCCGGCAATATTTTGCCGAACAGCAGGTGCGGCAGACTCACGAACAGCTGCGGCAAATGACCCAGAAGCTGCAAAGTAGCGTCGAAAACGAACGCAAACATATGGCGCGGGAAATCCATGATGAGTTGGGCCAGCACCTGACTTCGCTGCGGGTGGGGATTTCGCTGCTGGGTCAGAACCATCCTGCGCTGCAGCATGAAGTCGAACCGCTCACGCAACTGGTGGATGGCACCATCAAAGTGGTGCGAGATATCGCCACCCAGCTGCGCCCGGCGGTGCTGAATATGGGGCTAAAGCCCGCGCTTATCTGGCTGCGGGACCAGTTCAACAAGCACCGTTCCGGCGTGTGTACGCTGACGATTCAGCCGCTGCCGGTGTCGCTGTGTGACGATGAGGTCACCGCGATTTTTCGCGTGGTGCAGGAGTCGCTCACTAATGTGCAGCGGCATGCCAAAGCGCGGGAAGTGGAGGTGAAGGTGCTCACAAGGGGCAACGTCGTGCTGATTTGTATTAATGACGACGGGCAAGGGTTTGACCCCGGCCAGGTATCAGACGGGGCCTTTGGATTATTGAGTATGCGGGAGCGCTGCATGATGAAAGGTTGGACGTTTAACATCCACAGTTCGCCGGGCAAAGGGAGCTGTGTGCATATCGAGATCCCTTATGCCCTGCCGGCTCCGGCTAAAGTTTATGATAGCGAATAGCAAACTTGATGATGTCGGCGTTGTTGTCGAACTGCATTTTTTCCATCATCCGGGTCTTGTGGGTGCTGACCGTTTTGTTGCTGATGCTTAGCGTTTCTGCGATGCCATTGATGTTTTCGCCGCTGCTCAGCAGGCGGAGGATCTGCTTCTCGCGCTGGGATAGCGTGGCGTAGCGGCGAAGCTGGTCGTTTTCCTGAGTTGAAAAGACGATAGCTTCCGCCAGCGAAGGGTCTATGTAGCGTTGGCGAGAGGCGACGCGATGGATAGCGTGCAGCAGCGTTTGCGGAGCCTGGTCTTTAGTAATGAACCCGTGGGCGCCGCTGGCGAGGACCATTTGGGCGATTTGCGGCTCGTTGTGCATGCTCAACACCAGCACCGGCAGCATCGGCCACAGGCGGGTGATTTGCTGTACCAGCTCCGGCCCGGAGTCGCCGGGCATGGAGAGATCCAGCAGCAGGACATCAACATCGATTTCCGTCAGCAGCGACAGCACCGTTTTGCCACAGCCCGCTTCCGCCACCACTTTGATTTTCTTATCCAGTGAAAAAATCTGTTTCAGTCCCTCGCGCATCAAAATGTGATCGTCCGCGAGGAGGAGTCTGATTGCCATACCGTCTGTCATCCATAATTTATAGTTATTAACTCGTTCTTTTTTATAAAAATAATTATCACGCACGATTTGCAAAGACGCGTGTTAAATGAACATAGCAGCCTCGCTGCGGCGAATCTAGCTTTGCCGGGGGTGATAAGGTTGCAGCTTGTTACAAGTTCTCCCCGGAACCCGCTCCGTCTGTCTGCCACTTACGCCCCATGTTCCTCACTGAGACAGGTGAAATCATGGTGATTGCCGAGCGGCTTTACCACAAACTCCAGCCGCTGTTTAAACAGCTGAATGCCCCCGGCATGGTGTTCAACGCCCAGGGCTACTACTCGTTAACCCTCGACGGCGGCCAGCAGGTTTTCCTGGAGCTAACGGAAAACCTGACGCTGGCAATGATGGGCCTGCTGGCGCTGCCGGACAATCCCGGCGAGGCGCTGCTTCTCGAGCTGTTACAGGCCAATCTGAACATTGACCAGCGGCCGGCCATCACCGTTGCTGCCGACAAAGACCGTGCGCAGCTGGTGGTCTGGGCGGCTTTGCCGCTGGACGAGCTGTACCTCGACACGCTGCTTCCCTTGTTGGAGCGTTTGAGCTGGACGCTGTCGGTGATTGGCCGCTGGTGCCAGCCTGCCTCGCCGCGCGAGCGCCAGGCAACGCCAGAGGCAGAAAAAGACCGGCTGCAGCGCCGCCAGATTGAAGCGCTGATGCTGCGACGTTAACGCCCCACCAAGGAGAAAAGATGAGTACGATTTCTGCCAGTAATGTTGCACCACATATCGCCATTGAATATCACCGCCCGGAAGATTATCTCGCTGCCGAAAGCGCTTTGCATAAGCTGCTCAGCCGGCCCAATGGCCGAAGCCTGGTGGATGAACTGCGTAATCTCAGCACCCAGGGGCGGTTCGTTAAAGTGAAGGTGACGGCGATGGCGAATACGGTGGCCCGCCCGGTGTTGACCGACTCTCAGGTTCGTCGGTTTCACCTCCCCGGCAGCGAATACGATAAGGCGCACAATAAAAAAGCGACGCAATTAGCCCAAAAACAGCCGCTCGGTAAGAAAGGCGAGGGGACCAGCGTCAGCGTCGACTGGAACCCGCGGCAGTCCGTGGCTATTGACGCCCATGGCCGCCCAAGCCTGCTGGACGATCCTTCGCTGGCTTTTGTGTCGCTTGCCCATGAGCTGGTTCACGGCTACCGCATGATGAAAGGGACATACACCGGAGGGACTTCCGACCGCTACGATACGGGCTCGCCGGCCGGGCAGGAGGAATCCCGCGCGGTGGGCATCGGCAAGTATGCGGGCGAAGCGCTGTCCGAAAACGGTATTCGCCAGGAGCACGGCCTGCCGCTGCGCGGGCAGTACGCCGCAGGGTAAATTCTTCCGCAGCAGGAACCATCGCGCCGCTCTCCCCACATAACCTGTTGACGTAACAACTAAAGTGGGGAGATATCATGCCGTTAAACAACGTTGATACCAGCCTGCGGGTCGATCCTGGCCTGATAAGCGGTAACTCAAACCGACGGGTCTCCATGCGCCTCGCGCTGGAGCCTAATAACACTCAGCATTTCGATTGCACCGTGAACGTGTCGTCGCGCCGGGCGGACGCGCTCTATTACGCCAATAAGGCAATAGATGATACCTGGCGCATTCTGGACATGGGGTCGGGCAACCAAAAGAACCACGTTCGTGCCACGATGGCCGAATCCTATAAGCGAACGCTTCTGTCGCAGAAGGGAACGGGTAACGGGGACTACACCGTGCGTGCCTGGGAAGCCTCTAAGTTTCGGGCGGGCAACTGCGGCGAAATGGCGGCGGTGAATGCGTTATTACTGGCGAACACCCGCGTCAAACAGCCGGTTTCTGTGGTGCATAACCGTGACGTCGACCACGCCTTTGTGATCATCGGCGATCCGCGGGAAAACGGGCGGTCTGTGGTGTCGGACCCCTGGCCGGAATTTGGCCGGGCGATGCGGATAGAAGACGCGAAATTCGGCGACAGTTATCACGTACTGCATACGTACCCTGTTGGCCACCGGGACGATGATGTCCGCGAGAAACTGCTGCGAGGCGAGAAAGCAACGCAGGCGGAAGTGGATAAAGCGTTCCGCAAGGCTGCGCCAAAACTCGCCAAGCTTAGCCCTGAAAAACTGCGGGACTCGGTGGCAGCGGGGCCGGGATACGTGCAGCGTCACGCCTCCAATAACCTGGGAATTCAGTACGATGGCACTGACAGCCGCGGCGTTGTGCAGCATTTTGACCAGTCGCTGTCCGTCGGGCAGATGCGCTCCCGAATGATCGGGCCTCAGGCGGCGGCAGATGCGCAGCAGCGAGGAACACCTGCGCCCACGTTCACCAGTAACGACAGGCCTCGTCAGCGCACGGAATCGTTCGCCGCAGAATCGTCTTCCCGTGGTCGTCGTCCGAGAACGGCATCCAATGCAGTCCCACCCGCAGCGCCTCGCCGCCGGACAAACTCCGTAGATATTCGCCCGGCCCCGGTGCCGATTTATGCCCCACCGCCTCCCGCGCCGGGAGGGATGTACAGCACGGTTCCGCTGCCGGGTCATGGCCCCGCGTTCAACTACGGCCCGCCGCCTGCAGCCGCGCCGGTTTACAGCTATGGCCCGCCGCCAGCCGCCGCACCGGTTTACAGCTATGGCCCGTCGCCGATGTACGCCCACGCGCCTGTGCACCCGATGGCAAGCCGACCGGTTTACCGTGAGCCGCCTGTTATCCCGCCTGATGTCTATGGCACCGCGCCAGCCCCGACCCGGACGCGGCCTCGCTCTAACTCAGTCACTGCCGCTTTCCGGCGAATTATAGGTAACTAACGATGCCCGCACCTTCAAAATTAGCGCAAATTTTGCAGCCGCTGTTGACCGATGAGCTTGGGCAAAGAGTCGAGCTTGAGAATGCAGAAGGCTATTCCGTTGAGCTTGGCGAGGGCGTGACGCTGGAGATCAGCGAATCTCCGGTTGGGCACCTGCTGCTGAGCTGCATGTTGCCCGTTCAACCTACCCGACTTAGCGACACCGACACACTCACGGTGCTGCTGCAGGCCAATTTGCTGGGGATGGATTATCCCCCGGTGCTCACCGGGCTGCTGCCCGACCAGCAGCAGGTTGTGCAGTGGAGTAGCCTGCCGTTCCATCAACTGGAGCCGGAAGTGCTGAAGCGGCTGTTTAACCGTTTTGCGCAGCAGGCCGAAAAGCTGGCCGCGTGGTTAGTGTAATAGCGGTCTCCACGTTTTAGCCGCCCCTGTGCGGTTAAAACGTTTTTCTGAATGCACCTCCCAGAAGAGGCAAAAAACGGCAGGGTCAGGGGAGTAAAAGTAAAACAATAGTGGCTGTTTATACAGTATCTCGTCATAATTCGGGCCACAGACGCAGTTCTGTGACTTAAATTATTCAGAGAAAGAAGTGAAGTTATGGCTTTGTCGTCGGCGCAAAAAGCGCAAATCGGTGCCTGGTATAAGGCGTTACAGCAGCAGATTCCGGATTTTATTCCGCGAGCGCCTCAGCGGCAGATGATCGCCGAGGTGGCGAAGACCCTTGCCGGTGAAGAAGGGCGGCACCTGGCTATTGAAGCGCCGACCGGCGTCGGCAAAACCCTCTCTTACCTGATCCCCGGCATTGCTATTGCCAGAGGGGATCAAAAAACCCTGGTGGTCAGCACCGCCAACGTAGCGCTGCAGGACCAGATTTACAGCAAAGACCTGCCGCTGCTGCGCAAAATCATTCCCGACCTGAAGTTTACCGCCGCCTTTGGGCGTGGGCGTTATGTGTGCCCGCGCAACCTGGCCGCTCTGGCGACCGACAATTTTACGCAGGGCGATCTGCTGGCGTTTCTGGACGATGAGATGTCGCCTACCAGCAAAGCCGAACAGCAGCGCTGCGCCAAACTTAAAGCCAGCCTCGACGGCTATAAATGGGACGGACTGCGGGATCACACCGATGAGGCGATTGACGACAATCTCTGGCGGCGGCTAAGCACCGACAAAGCCAGCTGTCTGGGGCGAAACTGCCACTGGTATAAAGAGTGCCCGTTCTTTGTGGCGCGCCGGGAAATCGACGAGGCGGAAGTGGTCGTGGCTAACCACGCGCTGGTGATGGCGGCGCTGGAAAGCGATGCGGTGCTGCCGGAGGCGAAAAATCTGCTGCTGGTGCTGGACGAAGGCCATCATCTGGCGGACGTAGCCCGTGACGCGCTGGAGATGAGCGCGGAGATAACGCCAGGCTACAGCCGCCTGCAGCTCGACCTGTTCAGCAAGCTGGTGGAAACCTGCATGGCGCAGTTCCGGCCCAAAAGTCCACCGCCGCTGACCGTGCCGGAACGCCTGACCAATCACTGCGACGAAGTGTACGAGCTGCTGCAGTCGTTTAACGCGATCGTTAGCCTTTGGCTGCCGGGGGAACGGGAAGGCGAACACCGCTTTGAAATGGGCGTCCTGCCCGAAGAGATCATGGTGATTTGCCAGCGCCTCGCGAAACTGATGGAGGCGCTGCGTGGCCTGTCGGAAGCGTTGCTTAACGATCTTAGCGAAAAAACGGCCAGCCACGATATCGTGCGTTTGCACCGGGCTCTGCTGCAAATGAACCGGGCGTTAGGCTTCTTTGAAGCGCAGAGTAAGCTGTGGAAGCTGGCGGCGATGGAGCAGGCTTCCGGCGCGCCGGTGTCAAAGTGGGTTACGCGCGAAATCCGCGAGGGGCAGCCGCATCTGTTCTTCCACTGCGTGGGGATCCGCGTCAGCGATCAGCTGGAGAAAATGCTCTGGCGCAAAGTGCCGCATGTGATTGTGACCTCCGCCACGCTGCGCTCGCTCAACCGCTTTGACCGCCTGCAGGAGATGAGCGGCCTGCGCGAGAAAGCGGGCGACCGGTTTATCCATCTGGACTCGCCGTTTAACCATATTGAGCAGGGGAAAATCGTTATCCCCAAAATGCGCTTTGAGCCGCTGATGGAGCACGAGGCGCAGCACATTGCCGAGATGGCCGCCTTCTTCAGGGCGCAGCTGGCGAAAGGCGAACATAAAGCGATGCTGGTGCTGTTCGCCAGCGGCCGCGCCATGCAGCAGTTTTTAACCCACGTTACCGATCTGCGGCTGATGCTGCTGGTGCAGGGCGATCAGCCCCGTTACCGGCTGGTGGAGCTGCATCGCCAGCGCGTTCAGGCCGGGGAAACCAGCGTGCTGATTGGCCTGCAATCTTTTGCCGAAGGGCTGGATCTGAAAGGCGAACTGCTGACCCAGGTGCACATTCATAAGATTGCCTTCCCGCCGGTAGACAGCCCGGTGGTGGTTACCGAAGGGGAGTGGCTGAAAAGTCTCAACCGCTATCCTTTTGAAGTGCAGAGTTTACCCAGCGCCTCTTTTAATCTGATTCAACAAGTTGGGCGTTTAATTCGCAGCCACGCCTGCTATGGTGAGATAGTCATTTACGACCGCCGCCTGCTGAGTAAACGCTACGGCGAGCGTCTGCTGGCCGCGCTGCCGGTGTTCCCGATTGAACAGCCCGACGCGCCGGAAGCAAAAGTGATAATAACGACGCCGAAACACACTGTACGGCGCAAACGTGTGAGCAAGAAATAGCAAGGAGAGTCTGAATGGACTATCGCAAAATCATTAAAGAAATTGGTCGTGGGAAAAACCACGCCAGAGATCTCGATTTTGATACCGCGCGAGGGCTGTATAGCCACATGCTGAAGGGCGAAGTGCCTGAGCTTGAGCTGGGCGGGGTGCTGATTGCCCTGCGTATTAAGGGCGAAGGCGAAGCGGAGATGCTCGGTTTTTATGAGGCGATGAAGCAGCATGTCATTACGCTCACGCCGCCTTCTGGCAAGCCGATGCCGATTGTCATTCCTTCCTATAACGGCGCCCGCAAGCAGGCTAACCTCACGCCGTTGCTCGCGCTTTTGCTCAACAAACTTGGCTACCCCGTTGTGGTTCACGGCGTGAGTGAAGATCCCACCCGAGTGCTGACGGAAACTATTTTTACGCTGCTGGGCATTGAGCCGACCCGCCATGCCGGGCAGGCGCAGGCGAAGCTTGAATCTCATCATCCCGTCTATCTGCCGATCGGCGCGCTTTGCCCGCCGATGGAAAATCAGCTGGCTATGCGCTGGCGTATGGGCGTACGTAACAGCGCGCACACACTGGCGAAACTGGCCACCCCGTTTGAGGAGAATGCCGCGCTGCGTTTGGCGAGCGTTTCTCACCCGGAATATGTCCCGAAAGTGGCGAAGTTTTTTGCGGATATCGGCGGGCGTGGGCTGTTAATGCACGGCACGGAAGGTGAAGTGTATGCCAACCCGCTGCGCTGCCCGCAAATAACGCTGATTGATGGGCAGGGCACCCGTATCGTGAGCGAGCGGCAAGCCGAACATGAAGGTGTTGCGCTGCCATCAGGCAAAGATCCTGAAGTTACCGCCCGCTGGATTGAGCGCTGCGTGGCGGGCGTTGAGCCGGTGCCGCAGTCGCTGAAAATTCAGATGGCCTGTTGCCTGGTTGCCACCGGAGAGGCTGCAACGCTTGAGGCCGGCCTGGCGCGGGTTGCCGAAGTTTTCTGAATACTAAACAAAAAAAAGCCCGCGACAGGCATCGCGGGCAAACAAGGGTAACATCAGGGTTAAACAAGGGTAGTGCAATCAAGGCCGATGAGGGTACCAGCCTTGATGAGGGTATGACTTGAGCGCGGGATTATTTGTAGATAACCGCGGTGCCGCTCATTTGGCCTTCGGTGTTAGCAGAGGTGATCGCGTAAGAGCTTGCGCCGGCGGCTTCTGCTTTAGCGGCCAGTTTTGCTTCCAGGCCGTCCAGAGTTGTTGCGCCAGTGGCGGAAACAACGCCAATTTTATTCAGGTTCTGCGCCTGGGCTTCGTTTACGGATTGGGCAGCGAAAGCACCGAAAGACAGAGTAGAAAGAGCAATTGCAGCTACAGCATATTTGATGGTTTTCATGGCTAAATTCTCGCAGGTTGTTCTGTTAAGGTGACGTTGTTCCGTCGATGTGATTATGGTCACACTTTTCTGCGGAAGAATAAATCGAAGAGAATTGACGACCTTAATCAAAAAAATTGAATTAGTTATAACGTATTGAAATAAATAGTGATTACGGGGTGAATAGTTTCACTGCGTGACGTTAACCCTGGAAACACTTAGTTTGCGCACATTTTGCTACTCTTTTTGTCAACGCTGGTCTTACCTGATGAGCAATCGCTTGCGCCTCTTTTTCAGCCTGATGTTGATGATTTGCGCAGTAAGCTGGCGGGGAAGCTTTTATACTGTGGTCTTTCCTTTTTAACCCGACGGATGAGGTTCGATGGAGATAAAGCTGCACTCCAACGCCACAACAACGCCGCGTACGCGAAAGTACATTCAGGAGTCAACGAAAACGGACGGCGAGCTGGCGGAGGAGCTGAACATTTCGGTCGATACCGTTCGGCGCTGGCGTAAACGCGACGACTGTTACGACAAATCTCACCGACCGAATACTATCCATCGGGCGTTAAGCCACGAGCAGGAATCGATGCTGGTATTCCTGCGGCTACGCCTGGCGCTTTCCCTGGATGAACTTCTCGAAGCCGCTCGTTTGCTGATTCAGCAGGGGATTTCCCGCGCAAGCGTCAGCCGTATGCTGCAAAACTGGCAGCAGTCGCGCATGACTAAGCCGACGCTCAGCCAGACGCCGGGTCATATTGTGCTGGATAGCTTCCCGCTGCCGGAAATCATTAGCCATAAGCAAGGTGAACTGCTGGTGTTCAGCGAAAGAACCTCGGGGTATATGGCCGTTGCGCTGCGTGAGCGCGGCAGTGAAGAGGTGCCTGAGCCGCTGGTGGGTTTTCTACGGGAAGGGTTGCCGCTGGCCGTGCTTTCCTTAACGGCGAAATCCTGCCCGTTTACGCAGAAGCTTGCCGGAGCGCTGGATGTACCTTTACAGGCCGCGGAGCAGGAAGCCTGGCTGGAAAAAGCCGGGCAGGGCAACTACCAGCAGCCGCTGGAGACGCTACTGAACGGCGAGCGCTTTGATAAGCGGCTGGGGCTGGGGGCCGTGCTGCTGGAGTTTGAAGATCTGCTCAATAAAAGGATTATCCGCAGCCGGCTGAAGAACCTGACGCCTGAGGCGTGGTTGAAGCTTCATCATCCCAATCGTTAGAGCGCCCCTTCGGGCGCTTAATTCATGGCAACGCTATTTCCCCTCACACAGAGACAGGAAATACTGCGTCAGCAAATGCGCGGGACGGCCGCTGGCCTGGGTGAATTTTCCACGCGACAGCGTGGTACCGCTGACGTCCAGATGCGCCCACGGACGCTGGTGGCAGAACTTACTCAGGAACTGGGCGGCGGATACCGCAATGGCGGCGTTGTTGGGCGGCGTGTTGGTGTAGTCGGCAATCGCACTTTTGACCTGGCCGTCAAAGCTTTCGTCCAGCGGCAGCGGCCAGACGCGATCCTGGGTCAGGCTACCAGCCTGCTGCAGGCGCTGGCTTAGGGCTTCATTGTTACTCATCAACCCTGAAATATCGTAGCCCAGCGCTTTGACTACCGCGCCGGTCAGCGTGGCAACGTCAATCATTTCGGCGGGCTTAAAACGTGCTGCGGCATAGCTGAGCGCGTCGGCGAGAACCAGTCGGCCTTCGGCATCGGTATTAATGATTTCCACGCTGGCACCTGCGTGGGAGCGCACGACGTCACCCGGCATCATTGCTGTGCTGCCGGGCATGTTTTCCGCCAGCGCCATAACGGCCACGACGTTAATGGGCAGGTTAAGGCGCTTCACCGTTTCCATCATGCCGAATACCACCGCCGCACCGCACATGTCGTATTTCATGGTGCGCATGCCTTCGCCTTCTTTCAGCCACATGCCGCCGGTATCAAAGGTGATCCCTTTCCCTATGAGAGCATATACCGGCGATTCTTCGTGGGCACCCTGCCAGCGTAGCGTCACCAGCCGGGGAGGGTTGACGCTGCCTTTACCCGTGGCGTGCAGGCAGCCGAGGCCGTGGTCAAAAATAGCCTGCTCATCCAGAATCTCACACTGGGTTTGCGGGTGCTGGCTGGCCCAGGTTTCTGCCTGCAGTGCCACATCCTGCGGGCGGCAATCCAGCGCGGGCAAATCCGCCAGCTGGCGAGAGAGCAGCATGCCCTGGGCGATGGCTTCGGCCTGGGAAGCAAGACGGCGAGCCAGCGCATTGTTGGGTTCTGTAATCAGCCACAGTTCGCCATTGCTTTGCCGCTCGTCTTCGCGATAGCCCAGCTGCGGCAGCTGATAGAAGCGGTTGAGAAGGGCAATTAGCAGCGTGCGCAGGCGAATAAACGTGGTTTCATCCGCCAGATTAAAGCCAGCAAGATCCAGTGCAACGGGCTGCAAAACAGGGGAGGGCAGCAGCGTTTCAACGGCAGAAAGCAGCTGGCGAAGCACGGCGGGTTGAGCTATTTCTGCTGAAGGCAGCAGCGACAGCCGCTCACAAATACCCTGTAAACCAAAGATGGTTGTTTGCGGCTCATCGTGGGCAGACATCTCTTCCAGCAAGGGCTGAAGCGCATTTGGCCAGCGGCTTAGCGAGGTGTCCCACAAGATAAGATGGGCGTTGTTAAAGGCTGCATCGGGCGAAACGAGTATACATTTCATTGGATTACCTCCGCAGTGATGCGTTGCTTATAGGCGTCCAGCCACTCGCTGTCTGCCGGGCGGATGACCGTGCGGTTGCCGTCCCGGGTGGTAAGAAACACCTGGGCGGGTTGCGCCGGGGTGGCAACAGAGAAGGAGAAGTTGTCGATGGTTGTCGCCGCGCCGTATTCGCCCCGGTTGTTCATGCAGACGACGGACAGGTCGCCTGCCCGGCCATAGCGGGCAATTAGCCGGACTTCAAGATCGTACACGGCGGACTCAGCCGCACGCTGGGGCGACATGCCGCGCGCCATGCGGCTGACGATTTCATAGCTGATACAGCCTTTCATCAGGTCTTCCCCGAGGCCCGTCGCCGTCGCGGCACCCACTTCGCTGTCGGCGTAGAAGCCGGAGCCGGAGACCGGTGAGTCGCCCACCCGGCCAGGGCGTTTCATAAAGAGGCCGCTGGTAGAGGTGGCGACCGACATTCGTTTCTGGTCGTCGAGGGCGATAACGCCCACTGTGTCGTGCCCGGTATACGGGCTTAAGCCGCGATCCAGCGTTTCTCGCTTACGCTTCAGGTAATGGTTGTACGCACGCTCGGTCAGCATGGTTTTGCTTTCGAAGCCCCGGTCTTTAGCCCAGACTTCGGCGCCCTGGCCGACCATAAAACTGTTGAACCGCTCTTCGCTCAGGGCTTTGGCCACCAGAATCGGGTTGGCGATGTTTTTCACCCCGGCGACGGCACCGAGCGCGAGGCTGGTCCCGTCCATAAAGGCTGCATCGAGTTCGACTTCGCCTTGCTCATTCGGCAGGCCGCCATAACCGACCGATTTATAGAAGGGATAATCTTCCACGCATTTAACCGCGTGCACGACGGCATCGCTCGCCGAACTGCCTTGCTGCAGGCGTTCAGCGGCTTCGCCTATCCCTTCCCATGCCATACGCCAGGTGGCGATCGTTCCCCAGTTTGCTGCTAACGTCATGTTTAACTACTCCGTGGCGGGTTTACGTTCAGTCACTTGAGCCGGTGATTCATTGGCCCGATATTGCCGGTCGACCACTTTCAGGAACGGCAGATAAATCAGCGCCCCGATGCACAGGTTGATTATCTGGATAACCGCGCCGCTCAGGTGGCCGGTGACGATAAATCCGCTTAACACCGGCGGCAGCGTCCAGGGGATATACACCCCGGTGGTGGTGGCTACCATGCCGATGGACATCGCGATGTACTGCACGGTGACCAGCACCAGCGGCACAAGGTTGAACGGGATCAGCATGACGGGGTTCATGATGACCGGCAGGCCAAAGAGCACCGGCTCGTTAATGTTGAAGATGGAGGAGCCGACGGCCAGGCGCGAAACGTTTTTGATATGCTGGCTGCGGGCAAAAAGCAGCATAGCAATCACCAGAGACAATGTAGCGCCCGCGCCGCCCATCCAGATCATGTCGTAGAACTGTTCCGTGACTACGTGTGGCGGCGGCATCCCGGCCTGCGTAGCGGCCAGGTTATCCATTTGGTTTTCCATCCAGAAGGGGCGAAGGATGCCGTTGACCATCGAGCCGGAGTTAATGCCCACCGACCACAGGCTGGTGATGCTGAAGCAGGTGAACAGCGCGCCAATGTAAGAGGTGCCGAAGTGGCGAATAGGCGTCGCCAGCACTTCATACACGAACTGGTGAATGGTGTGGTAGTCGGTTTTGGCGAACAGCACGCGAACCGCCAGCGCGATAATCAGAATCAGCAGCGACGGAATGAGCGCGGCAAAGGATTTCTGCACCGCCGGTGGGACGCCATCCGGCATTTTGATCACCCAGTTCTGGCGCAGCATCCAGGCAAAAAGCTCCGTGCTTGCCAGCGCGCCTAACATCGCCACAAACAGCCCCTTCGATCCCAGCCATTCCATTGGGATAATATTGCCGATGTCCGGGTGCTTAGCGAAAGGCGTGAGGATCAGAAAGCAGGAGAGGGACAAAATGCCCGACGACATTCTGTCGATGTTGTAGCGTTCTGCCAGCCGGTAGGCCACCAGAAAACTGATAAACACCGCCATCGTAGAGAAGATGGCGTTAAAGGGGATTTCAACGGTGGTAGACCACCCCTCACCAAAAACAGAAGCCATAAACTGCTGGTAATGGGTGCTTGGGAAGGACGAGATCACCAGCAGAATGGAACCAACGATAATAAACGGCATGAACGAGATATAGGCGTCGCGAATGGCGCCGAGGTGGCGCTGTTGCGCCATTTTGGCAGCCAGGGGCATCAGCCGGGCTTCTAATGCGGCCATCAGGTTTTTCATTTTACCGCTCCGAAAGTAATCACAAGAGACAATTCTTGCGTGCCTCTACCTTAGTGGTTGTTCGGGGCGAATAAAGTGAGTTAATTCACAGATGAGTCATATAAGTATCATATGATTGCTTAAATTATTTTAGAGGAAAAGTGCAATAAAAATGCCCCGCAAAGCAGGGCATTATGTGAGCCGAAGGGCGGGCTATTTGTAGATAGTGGCGGTCCCGTACAGGTGGTTATCGCCGCCGGCGGAGTTAATCACATAGCCGGTTGCACCCTGTTCTTTGGCTTTTTCCGCCAGTTTGGCCTGCAGATCGTCAAGGTTGCTAGCTTTGGCCGTTACGGTGCCGATGGGTCGCATTTGGCTAAGGTTTGCGTCACTCATTTCCTGGGCTGCCATGGAGGCAAAAGGCAGTGCAGCAAGAGAGATAACCGCAGAGAAATACAGCAGTTTTTTCATCTTTACATCCTCTTGAGCGTTGAGAGCAAAACACCTTTTTGTTGTCTGACAATTACAGTCTAGTTCCCCTTGGCACAGACAATGACGCAAAAAATTGATGGACTTGTGCGTGTTTTTTGAACGATAAAACTTGACCTAAAACTGACAAAAAACAGACATGTAGGTGGCTGATATTGTTGGTTTAGCGCGCGTCGGGGCGAACCAGGTCAAAACGCTGCGATTCATCAACCGTGTAATAAGCGGTTGGCCCTCCGGCCCGCAGCACGGGTTGCGCCAGTGCGGTCTGGTAAATACCGTCGATGAGCAAGTGTTCATCGATGTGCACGGCAACCACTTCCCCCAGCACTAGCCAGCTGTTCAGCTCGTCGCCGTCGGCAGAGGTCAGGCGAATACACTGCGACAGGCGGCATTCAAAATTGACCGGGCTTTCTGCCACCAGGCTTGCGCTGACCTTCGTGCCTGCAATCGGAGTCAGGCCAGCTCGCAGGAACTCATCTTCTCCTCTGGGGAGCGTGACGGAGGTTTCATTCATCCGTTCTGCCAGCGGGCGCGTGGCCAGGTTCCAGACGAATTCTTTGGTGTCGAGGATATTCTGGACGCTGTCTTTCCAGCCGGTGCTGGAAAAACCAATGATCGGTGGACGATAGTTAAAGCAGTTAAAGAAACTGTAGGGCGCGAGGTTGCGCTGGCCCTGCAGGTTGCAGGAGGAGATCCAGCCGATAGGGCGCGGCCCGACAATGGCGTTCAGCGGATCGTGTGGTAAACCGTGGCCTTCCGAGGGCTCGTAGTAATAACGTTTTTTACTCATTACGCACCTGAATTCATGTTGGAAAGGTCAAATCGTCAGCGATGTATTTACCCGACGCGGAGAGCAGAGTATCTTACGCGCCCACACAAGGAGAAGCCCCCAATGAAAACCCCTGCCGACACCAAGCCTGGTTTGCATCCGCGTAACCGTCACCGTAGCCGCTATGACTTTGCCGCATTAACCGCGAGCAGCCCGGCGCTGGCCGAGTTTTTACGCCCGGGGCCACACGGCGACACAACCGTTGATTTCGCAAATCCGCTGGCGGTGAAGGCGCTGAACCAGGCGCTGTTGGCGCATTTTTATCAGGTTAAGCAGTGGGATATCCCCGAAGGGTTCCTTTGCCCACCGGTGCCGGGACGGGCGGATTATATTCACCATCTGGCCGATCTGCTGGCGGAAGGCAACGGCGGCGTGGTGCCTGCCCAGGCTTCCGTCCTGGATGTCGGCGTCGGCGCAAACTGCATTTATCCGCTCATCGGGCAGCACGAATACGGCTGGCGTTTTACCGGCTCCGAGCTGGACGGCGATGCGTTTCGCAGCGCGCAGCAAATTGTAGACGGCAATCCAGGGCTTAGCCGCATGATCCGCCTTCGTCGCCAGAAAAATGCCGACTGCATTCTGGACGGCATTATCCACAAAAATGAAACCTATGATGCCACGCTATGTAATCCGCCGTTCCACGATTCAGTTGAGGCGGCACGCAGCGGCAGCGAGCGTAAGCGCCGCAATCTTGGCCAGGACGCAGGGGCCGCGCTGAACTTTGGCGGTCGCGAGCAGGAGCTGTGGTGCGAGGGCGGCGAAGTGGCCTTCGTTAGCCAGATGATCAAAGAAAGTAAGGCGTTTGGTCGCCAGGTGCTGTGGTTTACGTCGCTGGTTTCAAAAGGCGAAAACTTGCCTGCACTCTACCGCGTGATGCAGGAAAACGGCGTGGTGAAAGTGGTGAAAAAAGAGATGGCGCAGGGGCAAAAACAGAGCCGTTTCATCGCCTGGAGCTTTATGGATGATGCCCAGCGTGCACGCTGGGCGAAAACTCGCGGGAAATAAGTTAATCCGTTGGGTTAGCAGGCGGCAGGCACCGGGCCTGCCGCCTGAGAAGAACGTTATGCGACGTGCTGCAGGAACTCGCGCAGGCGCGGGCTCGGTGGGTTGTCGATAAGTTCTTGCGGGTTGCCGTCTTCCGCCACGCGACCTTTGTCGATAAAGATCAGGCGAGAAGCCACTTTCGCGGCAAAGCCAACTTCGTGGGTAACGATAACCATGGTCATGCCTTCTTCGGCCAGGTCCTGCATTACTTTCAGCACTTCATGACGCAGTTCCGGGTCGAGGGCCGAGGTTGGCTCATCAAACAGCATCATCTTCGGCTTCACTGCAAGGGCACGGGCAATGGCTACACGCTGTTGCTGGCCACCAGAAAGCTCTGACGGATAGTGATGCGCGCGTTCCGCCAGGCCAACTTTCGCCAGCAGCTCTTTCGCCAGCTTCTCAGCCGCATCTTTTTTCATGCCGCGGACGCGAATCGGACCGAAGGCGACGTTTTCCAGCGCCGTCAGGTGCGGGAACAGATAGAACTGCTGGAATACCATGCCAGCTTCCTGACGAATCAGGCGATCGTCTACCTTCGGATCGTTCACTTTCAGGCCGTCAACAATCAGGTCACCGCTGGTGATCTCTTCCAGCTTGTTGATGCAGCGCAGCAGGGTCGATTTGCCGGAGCCGCTTGGCCCGATAATCACCACCACTTCACCCTGTTTGATGTTCAGGTCAATATTGTGCAGCACCTGGGTTTGGCCAAAGTGCTTAGAAACGTTTTTAAATTCAATCACAGGATTTTCATCCTTCTTTCAAGGCGACGCAGCACGAAGCTCAGCACCAGGGTAATAATCAGATAGAAGACCGCAACGGCGCTCCAAATCTCCAGCGCGCGGAAGTTACCGGCGATAATTTCCTGACCCTGACGAGTCAGCTCTGCTACACCGATAACGATGAACAGCGAGGTATCTTTGATGCTGATGATCCACTGGTTACCCAGCGGCGGCAGCATACGGCGCAGTGCCAGTGGCATAATGACGTGACGGATGGTTTCACGTTTTGATAGCCCAAGCGCAAGGCCCGCTTCCTGGAACCCTTTATGAATAGAGAGCACCGCACCACGGGTGATTTCTGCGATGTAGGCTCCGGAGTTGATCATGATGGTGACGACCGCCGCGCTGAACGGATCGATACGCAGATCGGTAAAAGCCATCGGCAGGGCGAAGTAGATAAACATCACCTGCACCACAATTGGCGTGCCGCGAATCACTTCGATGAAAACAAGCGCTACGTGGTTGGCAATCCAGCCGCCGTAGGTACGAGCAAAGCCCGCCACTAAACCAATTACTAAACCGCCGCAAAGACCCAGGATAGAAATCCATAGGGTCATCTTAGCGCCTTCAAACAAGATGGGAATTGCAGGCCAAATGGCGCTCCAGTCAAACTGCATGATGTGTTCCTGTTGTCTACCGTGATTCACCTCTTGGGCTTTCAGGACGGGGCCTGGCAGCGTGAGAGGCGTTTAATAATAAGAGGGGCGAAAGGCGCCCCTCAGAACTTATTCATACTTAGAATTATTATTTAGGTTCGGTACCGAACCATTTTTTGTAGATTTCGTTGTACGTGCCGTTCTCTTTCAGGGTTTTCAGCGCGCCGTTGATTTTGGTGCGCAGTTCGTCGCTGCCTTTAGGCAGAGCGATACCGTACTGCTGGGCTTCCAGAGACTCACCTACGGCTTTGAACTGACCGTTACCGGCGGTTTTGATGAAGTACAGGATGTTTGGCGTGTCGTGCAGAACCGCGTCAGCGCGGTTGGTGCCCAGTTCCATGTAGGCGTTATCGATGTTCGGGAACTGACGCAGGTCTTTGGTTTTGATGTTAGCTTTTGCGTAATCAACGGAACCGGTGCCGCCTTTAACAGCAACCACTTTACCGTCCAGATCTTTCACGCTTTTGATGTCGTTGTTATTGGCTTTGACCATCACCAGCAGGCCGCTTTTGTAGTAGCCGTCGGAGAAGTCGATCGCTTTTTCGCGCTCAGGGGTGATGGTGATCCCGGCCAGCGCCAGGTCAACGTTTTTAGTTTGCAGGGCAGGGATAATGCCGCTGAAGTCCATTGGCTTCAGGGTATAGTCCAGCTTCAATTCTTTGGCGATAGCCGCCCACAGATCCACGTCAAAGCCGACATACTGATCGCCTTGTTTAAATTCAAAAGGAACGAACGCGGTGTCGGTCGCAACGACCAGTTTTTTATCTGCGGCATGGGAAGATACAGCGAAAGCCAGGGTAAGTGCAGCCAGTGAAACTTTCAAAATCGACTTCATAGCATTTCCTTTGTTAATCCACGGGGCGATCCCCTGCGTCAGCGGCGACTCATGAAAGAATCGTGCCAAATTTGCAACTTACTGTTTTTGCAAGGATGTGATTATTTAACATTGCACATTGAGCGTTGCAAGCGGGTCATAACGCACCGTTATGGTGCACCATTTTGGTGCGCGAAATGGACCGGCAGGGCAGGGGTTAGTTTTACCGCGAAATCAGTGGACAAAACAATCATTCGTTAACGATTGTGTGAGGTGATTATTACATTTGATTAACTTTAGACTATGAATTAATCGATGGTCTGCGCTGTTTTGGTGCAGGCTCCGCCCCCGGGCGGAGGAGGAGCCATAGGAAAATGCTCTGATTACTCGATATTGGACTCAATGAACCACAGGAATTTGTCCAGATCGCGGGAAGCCGCGGTCAAAATATCTGCGGTATCTTCGTCTTTTGCTTCCCCAACTGCTTTACGCACATCGTTTGCCACAATGGCATAGCGATCGGCCAGCTCTTTCAGGTGTTCCTGAACGGTGTGAATATCCAGCGGGTAGCTTTTCAGCGGGGTTTTGCTGTTGATCACCTGAGTGGTGCCCAGCGCTACGCCGCCAAGCTGCACGGCACGTTCTGCCATGGTGTCCAGGTGCTCGGTCAGCGCCGTGCGGAAGCCGTCCAGCATTTCGTGTACGGCAATAAAGTTAGCCCCGCGCATATTCCAGTGAGCCTGTTTGGTAATCAGCGACAAGTCGATGAACTGGACGACCTGGCGATTCAGCAGCTCGATGGTGGCTTTTTTCTCGCTGTCTTTCACATCATTGCGGGTATATAGCAGGTTTGTAGATTTAGTTTTTACCAGTTTAGCGGTACTCATAATCTTTCATCCTCTTGATGTTGGTGTCCCAATGAATTACCGGCAATAAGTATAGCACCACATTTTAACTTTGCTGGTGAGGGTAATACCTATCAAACTGATAGTAAGAGAAAAGTGGAAAACAACAATTTGTTAATTAACAGATGGTTATTGAGTGTTTTTAATTTATGTCAAAAATGATGAATAAATATGACGGCGAAAAGAAAATAATTCTTATTGAGTATTACAGTTGGCGGAGAATATAAGTGCTTGATTAGGAGTGAGGCATTTAATGCGGTAATTATCACCGCATTAAATGCAGGGTGACAGATTAATTTATGTCGACGTTTTTAATCTGTGCTTCGCGCTTCATGGTCAGGGTTGAGCCCACCGATGCCGCGATAATAGAGAGCAGCGCTAACCACTGAACCAGCGTCAGATGTTCGCCGAGGAATAGCATACCTGACAGCGCCGCAAGGCCAGGCTCGAGGCTCATTAGCGTGCCAAAGGTGCGGGTAGGGAGTCGCGTTAACGCAATCATTTCAAGCGAGTAGGGTAGCGCCGTGGAAAGCACGGCAATCGCCAGGCCGACAGGCAACAGCGACCACTGCAGCAGCGAGCTGGTGGCTTCCCAGGCGCCCAGGGGCACAAAGATAATGGCCGCGATCAGAGAACCAAACGCGACCGTGGCCGGGCCGTGCTCCGCGCCCGCTTTTTGCCCGGCAATAATGTAGATGGCCCAGCAGGCACCGGCCCCAAGTGCGCAGGCGGCACCGGCCAGATCTACGTGGGAGATGTCCTGACCCAGGGGAAGCAGGAACCACAGCCCTGCAACCGCCAGCACCACCCAGATAAAGTCCACGGCCCGGCGTGAAGCAAAAAGTGCCACGGCTAGAGGGCCGGTAAATTCTAACGCTACCGCAATGCCCAGCGGCACGGTACGCAGAGAGACATAAAAGAGGTAATTCATGCTGCCCAGCGCCAGCCCATAAAACAATAAAGGCAGGCGTTGCTCCGGCTGAAAACGCAGGCGCCAGGGTTTAAAAATCACCGCGAGAATAATGGTGCCTAAAAACAGGCGCAGCGAAGTGACGCCCTGAGGACCTATTAGCGGGAATAATGATTTTGCCAGTGAAGCGCCGCTTTGAATCGAGGTCATGGCGATAAGTAAAACCACGATCGGCAGCCAGCGCGGCATATTACGGGAGGTTTGCGGCATCCTGTACCTTGTCAGTATTTGTCTGTGTTTGGTCAAGAAAATAAAAGTCTGCCCAGTCTAAAGGATTAAGTTATGGCTGGTTGAACTTTCATTAAGAAAAATTCTCATGACGTGGAGTACGATCGGGGAACTTTTGTCAGTTTGTGTCAAAAATAATTCCAGAATTATCTGAATGACGATGTTGTTAAAGGGATTAGAATTTGCCGTCGAAAGGTGGTATCTGCTGATTTTTTAGTGATTTAGCATGTAGTGGAAATGTTATGTTACAGGAAAAAGATCGTTAGACAACACAATTGGCGAAGAGTTTCTGTCATGGTTTTGTTATATTTAAAACTTAGGACTTACTTGAAGCACATTTGAGGTGGATATTATGAAAAAAATTGCATGTCTTTCAGCTCTGGCCTGTGTTCTGGCCGTCTCCGTAGGTACCGCATCTGCAGCAACCAGCACCGTAACCGGTGGCTATGCTCAGAGCGATATGCAGGGCGTTGCTAACAAAGCTGGCGGTTTCAACCTGAAATACCGTTACGAAAATGATACCCCGCTGGGCTACATCGGCTCCTTCACCTACACCCAGAAAAGCGACACTTCTGACGGCGTGTACAACAAAGGCCAGTACTACGGTATCACCGCTGGTCCTGCTTACCGCATCAACGACTGGGCAAGCATCTACGGCGTTGTCGGTGTTGGCTACGGTAAATTCCAGCAGACTGCATTCCCAGAGCATAACTCTGTGAGCGACTACGGCTTCTCCTACGGTGCTGGCCTGCAGTTCAACCCAATCGAAAACGTTGCTCTGGACTTCTCCTACGAGCAGAGCCGTATTCGTAGCGTTGACGTTGGCACCTGGATCGCTGGCGTAGGCTACCGCTTCTAATATCCCTTCCGGGATATAAATAAAAAATCCGCCCAAGTGGCGGATTTTTTTTATCGGTTAACCGGCAAAAGTTAACGTGTCCTGGTTTCAAACATATCCGTCTGCAGGTGAGTATAGTCCACTTTCTTCAGGTTGAAGTTGGTGATCCAGATTGGGCCGGCCTTTTGCTCGGAAATAAACTTGTACTTTGGCGTAAGTTCTTTCGCCTTAATTCCCGTCCATGCAGAGAAGAAGTTTAGAAAATCATTGGCGCTGCGGCGTGCTTTGATTAGCCGGTGCGTGGTGTCATCGCTCGACAGCACCATAAACGGTACCTGGAAATTCTGCTGGAACTTATCGTCGTGCGCCAGATATTGCACGTCGGTGCCACGTTCTTTGAACGCCAGTCCGTGGTCAGAGAAATAGACCATTGAGAAGCTGTTCCCGGTGTTTTGCAACTGCAGATAAAGCTGTTTTAGCAAGTCGTCGGTTTGCGTCATGCTGTAGAGATAGCAGGACGTCTCTTTAGACTGTACAAAATCTTTGTATTTCCCCTGGGTGCGATCGCAGGCCTGCGGGTGTGAGCCCATCAAATGCAGCACAATCAGCTGCGGCGTATTGCGCTGAGTGGCAAAAACCTGAGCCGTCATTTTTAACAGGGCTTCATCGCGGGTGTTTTTGTCAGCCTCAAAATCCCCGTTTTTCAGGAACTGCACTTCGTCCGCACGTTTGGCGATGCTGGCGATGGCGGTATCGTATTCGCCGATTTGCCCCTGGTTTGAGAACCACCAGGTCTGGAAGCCCGCGCGGTTTGCCAGGGTAACAAAATTGTCCTGATACTGGGGTTTACCATCCACGACGCGGTTCAGCGTCAGCCCCAGCGATTTTTGCGTTGAGCCGCTGGCGGAGACGTAATCCATAAACAGGCTGCCTTTCACCTGGCTTGCGAAAGGGGTGTTGTCCCAGTGGCCGCCGAAAGCACCCAGCGCATCACGCCGAGCGCTTTCGCCAATTACCACGACATAGGTATGATATTTAGGCTGAACCGACAGCACGTTCCACGAGTCTTTTTGCTGCGACAGTTCTTTCATGCGCGCCTGTTCCTCGACAACTTCGTGGTTGTTGACCACGACATCTTTCACAAAGCGCACCACCGGGTAGCCGGTATCTTTAAATTTAAACACGCCGCCATAGGCGAGGTTAGTTACCGGCGTGACAAAAAAACAGACCACGCTGACGGCCAGACATAAGCTATCGAAATGACCCCAGGAACGTTTTTCTTCAGGTTTGCGGCGCAGCGCCATCACGCCAAGGGCGAGAATAAAGAGAGAAACCACGTAGCTGTACCACGGGAAAATGGTCATGATTTCCGTGGACTCTTCAAAGTTGGTTGAGTGCAGCGCCAGCAGGGTATTGAAGTTAGGGGAGCCGTAGGCCTGGCCGAACGGGAAGTACATCGCCGCCACGAGGCTGCAAAGCCCAAGCAGGATCTTTTGTGTTCGCGGAGCCGTGCGCCACAGCAGCATCAGTACGCAGCTAAAGGCGATGGCGTAGAGCAGGCTGAAGGCATAGCCCAGCGCAAAGTTTATCAGCAGAGACTGCAAAAAATAGAAACCAGCCCACGGATTCAACATGATTCCGCGTGCAGTCAGGGTATCTTTAACCGTTACATTCATCTTTATTATGGTCTTGCAAAACGCCATGCGGTGACCCTGGCGATAAGGGTAGAGCCTGCCTGACAGACGGAAACGAAGGGGAATTGCACCGCATCTGCGAGCCGCTTCATGTGCAGGGCTGCAAGAAGATAGAGCTGTGAGATAAGAATATCAACTGATAACAGAGCGAGGTTTTGCGAGGCTGATTGCAAATCCGACAAATGATGGGGTTAAAGCTCGGCCAGATTAGCCATTAACGGGAATTTTGCAGGGGGATTGTGACAAAAGAATGAACGCTTGCGTGAAAGACTAAACAAAATCGCCAGGCGGCGGGGCCTGGCGTTATTGTTGTTTTTCTTTTTTCTGCTGGGGTTTACCGGCGACCCAATCACAAATCATGTTCAGCAGCATTAAGCGTACCTGGAAGGGAGATTGTGTAAACACGTTGATGCACCTCTTAAATTCGTTCATAGCGTCCTCCTGTTAGCCGTGTGACCGTTTTTCCATAAACAAGCCTGACTGGATTATATACAGGTATAGCACAGGCTATATTTTATAGCCATGGCTATTTCGTTAATTTTTTGTGGATGAGCAATGCTGGTTTACAATAAAGCCTTCCGTCGTCAGATGACGACGCCGCGCCACTGGAAGAGGAAGCACTATGAGCCGTCGGGCAGGGCAAAAGAACAGCGAAAAAGTGACGCCATTACCGAATATTGAAGAGCATGTTGAGGGCTTCAGGCAGGTACGCGAAGCGCACCGTCGTGAGTTAATTGATGATTATGTTGAGTTGATTTCGGATTTGATTCATGAGGTCGGCGAAGTTCGCCAGGTGGATATGGCGGCCCGTCTTGGAGTTTCCCAGCCGACGGTTGCCAAGATGCTAAAGCGTTTGGCATCCGTTGGGCTGATTGAGCAGATTCCATGGCGTGGCGTTTTTTTAACACCGGAAGGTGAAAAACTGGCGCAGCAGAGTCGGGAACGGCACCAGATTGTTGAAAACTTCTTCCTCGCGCTGGGCATCAGCCCGGAGACCGCGCGTATTGATGCCGAAGGTGTGGAACACCACGTCAGCGAAGAGACGCTGGAGGCTTTCCGCAAATTCAGCGCTGAGCGGGGTATAGGCTAAACATGCTGCTGCGTCTTGCGCAGCCGTTCCTGCGCGATCGATTCCTGCATTTATTGTTGTTAATCGGCGTCGCCCTGAGCCTGGCGGTGCCGTTCCGCCCGGCTTTATGGCCCGCCGCCATAGACTGGCACACCATTATTACCCTGGCCGGGCTGATGATGTTGACCAAAGGCGTCGAGCTGAGCGGCTATTTCGACGTGCTGGGTCGTAAGATGGTGGCGCGTTTCGCCAACGAGCGGCAGCTGGCGCTGTTTATGGTTGCGGCGGCGGCTCTGCTGTCTACTTTCCTGACCAACGATGTCGCGCTGTTCATCATCGTTCCGCTGACCATCACGCTGAAAAAGCTCTGCTCGGTACCGGCCAGTAAGCTGATTATTTTTGAGGCGCTGGCGGTCAATGCCGGCTCTTTGCTCACGCCTGTCGGTAATCCGCAGAACATCTTGTTGTGGGGGCATTCCGGGCTCTCTTTCGGCGCGTTTACCTGGCAGATGATGCCGCTGGCGCTGGCCATGACCGTCAGCCTGCTGATCCTGGCGTGGATCTGCTTCAAACCAAAACCGCTGCGTTACCACGGCGAAGTGAATGACAGCCGCTGGCAGCCTAAGCTTGTCTGGTGCTGCCTGGCGTTTTACATCGTCTTTATTCTGGCGCTGGAGCTCAAGCTTGAGCTTTGGGGGCTGGGGCTGATTGCGCTTGGGTTCCTGGGGCTGGCGCGCAAAGTGCTGCTCAGTATCGACTGGAGCCTGCTGGTGGTATTTGTGGTGATGTTTATTGATGTGCACCTCATCACCCAGTTACCGGTACTGCAGCATTCGCTTCAGGGCGTGGCGCAGCTCTCAGCGGGCGAGTTGTTTGGCCTGGGTATTTTGCTGTCACAATTCATCAGCAATGTGCCTGCCACCATTTTGCTGTTGAACTATGTACCTGCTTCGCTGCTGCTGGCCTTCGCGGTCAATATCGGCGGCTTTGGCCTGTTGCCGGGGTCGCTGGCGAACCTGATTGCCCTGCGTATGGCCAACGACCGCCGTATTTGGTGGCGCTTCCATCTCTATTCCCTCCCTATGTTGCTTTGGGCCGCGCTGGTCGGCTACGGCTTATTACTGCTTTTGCGCTAGCGCCAACTCAGGCAGAAACAGGCAAGGAATGAGCAGAAATCCCCCATTCCAGAACCGTGCGCGACGCGTATAACTGGCAGTCCGCACTCTTCCTTCCTGAAATCCTGAACATGAGGTACCGCTATGCGTTATAAAAAATTAGGAAATACCGGCCTGTTTGTTTCAGAGCTTTGCCTGGGCACCATGACTTTTGGTGGTGAAGACGGCATATGGGGCAAAATAGGCCAGCTCGCACAAAATGATGCCGACAAGCTGGTTGCGCGCGCACTGGAAGCCGGGATTAACTTTATTGATACCGCCAATGTTTACTCCGGCGGGCGTTCGGAAATCATTACCGGCCAGGCGCTGAAAAACCTTAACGTGCCGCGTGAGAATGTGGTGGTGGCTACCAAAGCGTTTGGCGAAACTGGCACCGCCGGGCCGAACTCTCGAGGTTCCTCGCGTTTTCATCTGCTAAACAGCGTTAAAGAGAGCCTGCAGCGGCTGCAACTGGACTATATCGACCTGTACCAGCTGCACGGTTTTGACCCCGCGACGCCGATAGAGGAAACGCTGCGGGCGCTGGATTCGCTGGTGCAGCAAGGCCTGGTACGCTACATCGGCGTTTCCAACTGGGCGGCCTGGCAAATCATGAAGGCGCTCGGGATCTCCGAACGTCTGGGGCTGGCCCGCTTTGCCTCTTTGCAGGCTTATTACACCCTTGCCGGGCGAGATCTGGAGCGAGAGCTGGTGCCAATGATGCAAAGTGAAGGCGTCGGCCTGATGGTGTGGAGCCCGCTTGCGGGTGGGCTGCTCAGTGGCAAGTACGAGCGCGACGGTAAAGCCGAAACCGGGAGTCGCCGCCTGGAGTTTGACTTCCCGCCGGTCAACAGGGATCGCGCGTTTGATTGCGTGGATGTGATGCGTGACATCGCCGATGCCAAGGGCGTTTCCGTGGCGCAGATTGCGCTGGCCTGGTTGCTGCATCAGCAGGCGGTGACGACGGTCATCATTGGTGCGAAGCGCATTGAGCAGCTTGAGGATAACATCGCCGCCACGGGCGTGCAGCTTAGCGCGGACGAGCTTGAAAGGCTAAATGCGGTGAGTGAGCTGCCGCGTGAATATCCGGGCTGGATGCTTGAGCGGCAGGGGGAGTATCGCCGGGAACAGCTGAGAAATCAGTTTTAGGTGGAGAGGCTGTTTTTCCCCTCACCCTAACCCTCTCTCCTGAGGAGAGAGGGGACCGATCGGTGTTTTTATTGCTTTATGTTTCCCTCTCTCCTTTTTAAGGAGAGGGCCGGGGTGAGGATAAAACTACCGGCTCAGCTTCAAATGCAGCAAAGGGAAAGGATTCCCTTCACCGTCAAGTTCAGACCGCCCGGTCTGAGCAAATCCCATATGCAGATAGAAACCTACGCCCTGCGGATTCTGCTCATTCACATCCACCTCATCGACCTGCAAACGTTCAATGGCGTATTGCAAAAGCTGCTTGCCTACGCCCGTGCCGCGGCTTTCAGGCGAAACAAACAGCATTTCAATCCGGTTTTCGTGGCAGCCGATAAAGCCCAGAGGCTCTCCGGTTTTGCCGCATGCCTGCAGAATCGGGATCTGCGGCATGTAGAGTTCGCGCACCTGTGGCTTCAGCGCCCTGATATTTTCCTCAGGTAAAAAATCATGCGTGGCGCGAACGGATGCTTCCCAGATTTCCGCCAGCGCATCAAAATCCGCCGGAGTGGCTTGTCTTATCGTTAACATTCTTGTTCTCAGAGGTCGTTAGTTAAACGGCGCTTCTTTCTTCAGGATCTTGTCGATCACATCCAGCACGCCTTGTTGATTGCAGTGCCCGGCCTGATGGCTGGCAATGCGCTTGATCTTGTCCGGAGCGTTGGCCATCGCAAACCCGTATTGCGCCTGGGTCAGCATCTCGATGTCGTTGCCGCCGTCGCCAAAGGTCACCACTTCGCTGTCCTGGATACCCCATTTCTCCTGCAGGATCCGCAGGCCGTTAGCCTTATGAATGCCCGGAATAATCAGGTCGATAGAGCCGTGCCCGCTGGTGACCGGCACCATAATGCCTTCCAACTCTGCGCCCAGGGCGTCCATGGTTTCATCAAGCTGGCTGTCCGGCAGGTTCAGGGCAAACTTGAAGAACACGTCGTCGAGGTCGGAGAAGCTTTCTACGTGTTCAAGGCGATGGTAGAACTTCGCCGCCAGCGCTTTGAAATCGTCACTATAGCCGTTGAGGGTATAGCCGTTATGCTTGCCGCAGGCGATGATCTCCACGTGAGGCAGGGTCAGCAGGTGATCGACCACAGTATTGAATTCTTGTTTGGTCAGCTCGCCGTTGAACAGGTCTTCGCCTTCGCTGACCACCCAGCCGCCGTTATCGGCGACAAAAGAGATTTCGTGGGCAATCTCCGGGAAGAAGGAGATCAGCTGGAAATACTGGTTCCCGCTGGCCACCACAAAGCGGATACCTTGCTCTTTCATCTGCTGGTATTGCGCGGCAAAGCGTTCACGGTTGTAGGTTTTTTCGTCATTAAGAAAAGTGCCGTCCATGTCTACTGCAATCAGTTTGATGCTCATTGAACTCTCCATTATTCAGTTTCTAAAGTCTGCCCGGAAGATTGCACCGGTTTAGCCACGGCGCGGGCGACCAGCGCCGCAATCACCATTAACGTCAGCACAACTAACATGGCCTGGCGCAGCCCATAATGCTCGCCGAGGAAGCCCAGCAGCGGCGGCCCCACTAAAAAGGCCACATAGCCCGAAGCGGCAACAACGCTGACGCGGCTGGCCGGATCGGGGCCGGTATCACCCGCGGCGGAAATGGTCAGCGGGAAGCCTAAAGAGGTGCCCAGCCCCCACAAAATCACCGATACGCCAGCAAGGAAGGCGTTGTCCACAAACACAATGGTGCCGATACCAATAATGCCCATGATCGCACAGGCGCGGACCACAAAAACCCGGCTATAGCGGTCGATAAACCAGCCGCCGGTGAAGCGCCCGACCGTCATACCTAGGGTAAAGCCTACGTAGATAAGCGATCCTGAGGTCGGACTAAAGCCGTGCCCGTCCACCATCAGCAGCGGCAGCCAGTCGTTGGCTGAGCCTTCGGCAAAGGCCATCGCCAGCACGACAAAACCAATCAGCAATAGCTGAATATCTTTGTAAAACGGGCGGTGCGGCTCGTGTGCTTCGGTTTTCTCCGGGTTGTCTTTGCCCACGCCGTGCGGCACGGCGATCAGCGCGATGGCAATCGGCGCAATGGTCAGCAGACCAATCAGCAGCAGGTGCCCCCAGGAAACGACGTTCCACGCGGTCAGGGTCAGGCCAATTCCGGCGCCCACCAGCGTCCCTAAGCTAAAGAAACCGTGCATCATTGGCAGCACCGTTTTCTTCATCAGGCTCTCAATAATGGCGCCTTCAACGTTCATGGCCACTTCGGATGAACCCATCCCGCTGCCGAGCAGCGCCAGGCCGAAGGCAAATAGCACCGGGGAAGCAAGGTACAGCGCGAAGCTCATCATTAACATTCCGGCGACCATCAGCGTCATACCGCTGCGAATAATGGTGCGGGTGCCAAAGCGTTTCACCAGCCAGCCGGAACAGAGAATACCGCCCATTGACCCTATCGACAGGCCAAACAATACGATGCCCATTCCGGCCGTCGAGACACTGAGCGTATCGCGGATGGCGGGCGTGCGTGTGGCCCAGGATGCCATCACCAGGCCCGGAAGGAAGAAGAAGGTGAATAACGCCCAGGTACGGAGCTGTAAGGCTTTTCTCTGCGAAACAGACATGAACAACAACCAGTGAAAGAGAAACAGGGGTGCAGACTAGCAAGCTTGTGTACATTTGTACACATCCCGGTATAGACTCTTTGTCATACTCTAAATTCAGGTAGGTAATGATGAGCAAAGCCCCGCGCCGGAATGACCCCGAACGCCGCTCGCGTATTTTGCAGGCGACGCTGGATATGGTGGTAAAGCACGGCATCAGCGATATCACGCATCGCAAAATTGCCGCCGAGGCTGGCGTTTCGCTGGGGTCGATGACCTACTATTTTGCCGGGATCGAGTCGCTGCTTTGTGAAGCGTTTACCCTGTTTGCCCATCAGATGTCGGACAGCTACCGCGAGCGTATGCAGCAGGCCACCAATCGCGATGAGGCCTGCGAAGCGATTGTGGATATGATTTGCGGCGGCTGCGTGGCCACGCCGTACAACATGCAGGTGATGTACCAGCTTTATGCTTATGCCAGCTGCAATCCGCAGCTAAAAGACATCATGCAGGAGTGGATGATCCGCAGCCAGCAGGCGCTGGAGCCGTTTTTCGATCCGCTAACCGCCCGTGCGCTGGATGCTTTCCTGGAAGGCATGACGCTGCACTACGTCACCGATCGCGAGCCGATGAGCCGGGATGATATGCGGGTGATGGTGCGCAGGATTGTGGGGACGGGGGATACAAAATAAAGCGAACAGAGGGGTTAGTAAGCGTTTGTTATTAAAGCCCTAAAAAATAAAAACCCATCAACCTTGAACCGAAAGCGGCGGGGTTGATGGGCTCCACAAATTGGGGACATCAAAGAAAAGCAGTGGCACTAATTCAGACTGACGCCCCGGAAGAAAGTTCGCTCAGGTATAAAAAAAAAGTATTTTTCTTTGTCTGTGGTTGCGATCACAAACCTGGCCATATCACGACAATTAACGTCCCGGCCAGCGTTAACAATACGTTAGCGATAGCGTAGGTGCCGGCGTACCCCAATGCAGGAATGTTGCTGCGGGCGGTGTCGCTGATGATTTCCATCGCTGGCGCACAGGTACGCGCTCCCATCATCGCACCGAACAGCAGGGCGCGGTTCATGCGTAAGACATAGGCGCCGAACAGGAAGCAGATAATCACTGGCACCAGGCTCACGATAAGGCCGGAAATCAACATCTGGCCGCCCACAGCACCGAGGCCGTTGCTGATGCCGCTGCCGGCGCTCAGGCCAACGCCCGCCATAAACACCATCAGGCCAAACTCTTTCACCATATTTAGCGCACCCTGCGGAATGTAGCCGAAGGTTGGGTGGTTGGCGCGCAGGAAGCCAAGCATGATGCCTGCGAACAGCAAGCCAGCAGCGTTCCCGATGCCGAAGCTGAACGAGCTGAACTGGAAGGTGACCATGCCCACCATCAGGCCAATAACAAAGAAGGCGCAGAAGGCCAGCAGGTCGGTTATCTGGCTGTGGATGGAGATAAAGCCGATGCGCTCGGCAACGGTTTTCACTCGTCTGGCATCGCCGCTGACCTGCAGGACATCGCCTTTGTTCAGCACGATATTGTCGTCGATAGGCATTTCAATCTGGCTGCGGATCACGCGGTTCAGGAAGCAGCCGTGGTCGGTGAGCTTGAGCTGCGCCAGGCGACGGCCCACGGCATTGTGGTTTTTCACCACAATTTCTTCGGTGACGATGCGCATGTCCAGCAGATCGCGGTCGAAGACTTCTTTACCGTTTCTGAAGCTTGGGTCAAGGCGCGCATGCGAGTCGGGGTAGCCCACCAGCGAGATTTCATCGCCCATTTGCAGCACGGCATCGCCGTCCGGGTTAGCCAGAATGCCGTTGCGACGAATACGTTCGATGTAGCAGCCGGTCTGGCGATAAATCCCCAGTTCGCGCAGATTTTTACCGTCGGCCCAGGCAACCAGCTCTGGCCCGACGCGGTAGGCGCGGATCACCGGGAGGTAAACTTTGCGGCTGGCATCGGTATCCAGACCGCGCTCGCGGGCAATTTGTTGGGCGCTGGTCTGCAGATCCTGATGCTGCAGCTTCGGCAAATAGCGAGCCCCCACGATCAGGCTGACCAGGCCAATCAGGTAGGTCAGGGCATAGCCGAGGCTCAGATTATCCAGCGAGGTCGCAAGCTGCGCGGCGGGGATGCTTGAATGGCGCAGGGTATCGCCCGCTCCGACCAGCACGGGCGTGGAGGTCATAGCGCCGGCGAGCATACCGGCTGTCAGGCCAATATCCCAGCCAAACAGTTTGCCCAGCCCTAACGCAATCAACAGAGCGCTGCCGACCATCACCAGGGCCAGCATCAGGTAATTTTTGCCGTCGCGGAAGAAAATAGAAAAAAAGTTTGGCCCGGCTTCGACGCCAACGCAGAAAATGAACAGCATAAAACCCAGGTTTAGCGCGTCGGTATTGATCGAGAAATGCTGTTGCCCGAGTAATAAAGAGACCACTAAAACACCAATGGAATTACCCAGTTGCACCGGACCGAGGCGTAATTTCCCCAGGCAGAGTCCGAGCGTTAGTACAACAAATAACAAAAGGATGTAATTCCCGTTTAACAAATCTGCGACGTTTATATTCACGAAGGCTAACTTCTTGTTTACCAGTAAGCTGTTGAAAGAGATAGAGTTATGCGCTAAGGTTTTGACGGTTTCGTCAGCGACGGCCGGCAAATTATCACGCATATAAATATCTCACGCGACGACCGAATTTCCGCCGCTAGTTTAATCTTTCTCTGTATCAGCGGCTAGTAAGAATATTGTGCTAAATGTGGCAATGCTTTATCGGCACGGATGGCCAGGCATTATCAAATCGGGTAAAGACGCTGCTGAATTTTCCGGCGGGGTATTTTCGAGCAAAAGCAGATGTCAGGAGGTAAAATGCACAGACGCGCGCAAAGGTGGCTAGGAATTACCTGCTGCTTCGTGCTCTTTATTCTGGTTTTTCTTTCGCTGCGCCTGGACGTGATGGGGCGGTTTATTGCCACCGGGCACTATGAGCTTGGACTGCTGTTTTTCCTCTTCCCGGGTGCCGCGGCCAGTTTCTTTTCCCAGGGCGATAGAGTCGTCAAACCGCTAGCAGGGGCAATGCTTGCGTCACCGTTCTGCCTGTTGATAGCTCACCTGTTTTTCCCCGTCACGCGCTCTTTCTGGCAGGAAATGGCCTGGCTGCTCAGCGCGGTCTTCTGGTCGTCGCTCGGTTCGCTGTGTTATCTGCTATTTTTTATGTGTAAGAACCGGAATCGCACGCATAAAAAAACCGACTCCTGAGAGTCGGTTTTCTGCATTCTTAAAGCTTACTGTGCGGTCTGGAACAGGTTCAGGTGTTCTTTTGCGTAAGCTTCAAAATCGGTGCAACCGCCAATGTGCTTCTGATCCAGGAAGATCTGCGGCACGGTTTCAACCGGTTTACCCACGGTTTTTTCCAGGTCAGCTTTAGTGATGCCTTCGGCGTGGATGTCAACGTAACGGAAGTTGAAGTCATCACGCTCGGCGGTCAGTTTCTCAGCCAGTTCTTTAGCGCGAACACAATATGGGCAGCCAGGGCGTCCAAAAATTACTGCAAACATGCTCTCTCCTCAGTTTTTATGGCCGATACGAACCGGCGAATGCGCTTATAATGCCGACATCCGTCACATTTTTAAAGAAGGTCGTGCCTGTTAGTTCGATGCCCGTAGGCTATCTCCTTTAAGTGGGAGGGGCGCGGCCTCGATGATAGCTGACCTGAACACAGGAGGCGCTGATATGCGCGCGGTCGGATCGTTACCAAAATCGGTGGTGGTGCTGGAAGCGGTGGGCATAGGCTTTTTGGCGCTTGCTTTTCTTTCGCTGCAGGGATACTTGACGTTGCCCGCATCTGTGGCCACTGCAACGGCGGCGATAGTCATGGTATTTATTGGCCTTGGGCTGATGCTGCCGGCGGCAATCATCATGACGTGGAATATTGCTAAACGTCTCGCACCGCAGCTGACGCAGCCTGATTCAGCTTCAAAACACTCTGATTTAAAAAAGCCAAAGGAAAATCGCGATGACGCCGACCATTGATCTGCTTCGTTCCCACCGTTCAATTCGTCATTTTACCGGGGAACCCATTACCGACGAGCAGCGCGAAGCTATTATAGCCAGCGCACAGGCGGCTTCGACTTCCAGCTTCCTTCAGTGCAGCTCAATCATTCGCATCACGGATAAAGCGTTACGTGAACAACTAGTACCCCTGACCGGTGGGCAAAAACATGTGGCAGAGGCGGCCGAGTTTTGGGTGTTCTGCGCCGACTTTAACCGCAACCTGCAAATCTGCCCGGATGCCCGGCTTGGGCTGGCGGAACAGCTGCTGCTTGGTGCGGTTGATACCGCAATTCTGGCGCAGAATGCATTTACCGCCGCAGAATCGCTGGGGTTAGGCGGCGTCTATATTGGCGGCATCCGCAACAATATCGAAGCGGTGGGAGAGCTGTTGGGCGTGCCGAAATACGTGTTGCCGCTGTTCGGGCTTTGCCTGGGCTGGCCTGCCGCCACGCCGGATATCAAGCCGCGTATGCCGGCTGCGATGCTGGTGCATGAAAACCGCTATCAGCCGCTGAACAGACCGCTGCTGGACGAGTACGACGAGCAGCTGGCGCAGTATTATTTGAGCCGGGACAGCAACACGCGGCGCGACACCTGGAGCGACCACATCAGCCGTACCATCATTAAAGAAAGTCGGCCTTTCATTCTGGATTACCTGCATAAGCAGGGCTGGGCGACCCGCTAATTCACCCGGCTGCCAGGTCATCAACGCGGCGATCGATACATTTTCAGTATTAATCGTGGCCTCAAACGGTATTGGTTTCATCCGTCGGTGAGTCGTTATAACTGCTGAAGTTATAACGACAATCTGACAAGGAACCTTCTATGCCTACCTCTGTTTTTGATCATTCCCCTTTCTATGCCGCCGACATTATTCGCGCCCGCATTAACGGCCTGGTGCCACGCATTGCTTTCATTCTCGGCTCCGGGCTGGGGGAACTGGCAGAAAAAATCGACTCCCCAGTAACGTTTTCCTACGAAGAGCTGCCCGGGTTCCCCGTCAGCACCGTCCACGGTCATGCGGGTGAACTGGTCGTCGGCACGCTGGCTGGCGTACCTGTAGCCTGTATGAAAGGGCGGGGGCACTTTTATGAAGGACGTGGGATGTCAGTGATGACCAGCGCAATTCGCACTTTTAAGCTGCTGGGATGTGAAATTCTGTTTTCTACCAACGCCGCAGGTTCTCTGCGCCCGGAAGTAGAACCCGGAAGCCTGGTGGCACTCAGCGATCATATTAATACGATGCCGGGCACGCCGAACGTTGGGCCAAATGATGAGCGGTTTGGTGAGCGCTTTTTCTCGCTGGCAAACGCCTATGATGCTGACTATCGCGCCGTACTCCAGCAGGTTGCGCGTGAGCAGGGGTTCCCGCTACACGAGGGGGTGTTTGTTTCTTATCCAGGGCCAAACTTCGAAACCGCAGCGGAAATTCGCATGATGCAAATCATTGGCGGCCATGTCGTGGGGATGTCGGTTGTGCCGGAGGTGATCAGCGCTCGCCATTGTGGCCTGAAGGTGGTTGCCGTCTCGGCCATTACCAACCTTGCCGAGGGGCTGGGGAGTATTCAACTTTCCCACGAACAGACGCTGAAAGCGGCTGCGCTGTCGCGGCAGAACTTTATTAACCTGATTTGCGGCTTCCTCGGCAAACTGGCCTGATCCCCCATTGACCAAGGCAGGGAAAACAGATGGCGATTAAACTCCGCTTAAAAATCATGCTGTTTTTGCAGTACTTCATCTGGGGGGCGTGGCTGGTCACTTTGGGCTCTTACATGATCAATACGCTCGGCTTTAAGGGCGCAGATGTTGGCATGGTTTACAGCACCAAAGGGCTTGCTGCGCTGCTGATGCCGGGCCTTATCGGCATTGTGGCCGATAAATGGCTCCCGGCCAATCGGGTGTACTCTCTCTGCCATTTTGTCGGAGCGGGGATGCTGGTCTGGGCAGCCAGCATCGACCAGCCTGGGTTGATGTTTTGGGCAATGCTGGGTAATGCGCTGGCCTTTATGCCGACTATCGCGCTGTCCAATACGGTGTCTTACGCCTGCCTGGAAAAAAACGGACTGGATACGGTGACGCATTTCCCGCCTGTGAGGGTGTTCGGTACCGTGGGCTTTATTGCGGCGATGTGGACCGTCAGCCTGATGCGCATAGAGCTGAGCAGCATGCAGCTCTATGTTGCCGCAGGGGCTTCCGGGATGCTGGCGCTGTATGCGCTTACGCTGCCGACTATCCCGGTGATAAAAAGCCAGGCCACGCGCAGTTGGGTGAGCCGCCTGGGGCTGGACGCGTTTGTGCTGTTCAAAAAGCCACAAATGACGGTTTTTTTCCTGTTCGCCATGCTGCTTGGCGCGGTGCTGCAAATCACCAATACTTTCGGCAACCCGTTCCTGCATGATTTCGCCCGTCAGCCGGAATTTGCCAACAGCTTTGTGGTGCAGTATCCCTCTATTTTGCTGTCCGTCTCGCAGATGTCGGAAGTGGTCTTTATTTTGACGATCCCCTTCTTCCTGCGTCGTTTTGGCATTAAACAGGTCATGCTGATGAGCATGGTCGCCTGGGTGCTGCGCTTTGCGCTGTTCGCCTGGGGCGACCCTTCTGCTTTGGGCTTTGTGCTGCTGTTACTGTCGATGGTGGTGTACGGCTGCGCCTTTGATTTCTTTAATATCTCTGGCTCCGTTTTTGTTGAGCAGGAGGTGGACTCACGTATTCGTGCCAGCGCTCAAGGGCTGTTTATGACGATGGTGAACGGGGTTGGGGCGTATCTCGGGGCGATTGTCAGCGGTTATGTGGTGGATTATTTCACCATCGATGGCGTCAAAGACTGGCCGACCATCTGGCTGGTTTTTGCTGGCTATGCGCTGGTGCTCGCCGTCGTCTTCCACTTTAGTTTCCACTATCGCCACCGTCAGCAGAGTGATTCTTCGGCATCGCTCGCACATTAAGGCGCCCGGCCTTACAGCAAGCGTAAGCGATGGTAATTTATGAGGCTTGCCACTCAGGGAGCCTCATGAATACATCTCAGCGTATCTATCGCACCGATCTTAAGCTGCTGCGTTATTTTCAGGCCGTCGCCGAGGAGCTTCACTTTGGCCGGGCCGCCGCACGGCTGAACATGTCGCAGCCTCCCCTGAGCTTTCATATCAAAGAACTGGAAGCTCAACTGGGTACAGTACTGTTTATCCGCCATTCCCGGCACGTGGCGCTGACTCACGCAGGCGAAGTCCTGCTGGAAGAGACAAAACAGCTGCTGAACAACGCCAGCCTTGCCCTGGCCAGGGTTGAACAAATTGGCCGAGGAGAAGGGGGCAGGATCCAGTTAGGGATTGTCGGAACCGCCATTTGGGGCGGGCTGCGGCTTGGTCTACAGCGGTTTATTGCTGACTATCCCGCCATTGATGTGACCTTCCGCGAAAAATCCCCAGGGGATCAGCTGGCCTTGCTTGAACGCCACGAGATTGATGCCGGGATCTGGCGGATGGAAACCAGCCCGCCCGGTGGCCTTAAGAGCGAAAAGCTGCATGAGGCGACATTTATGGTCGCGCTGCCGGAGCAGCACCCGTTAGCCCGGCAGCAAACGGTGGACATTACCCAACTGCGGCATGAAGCGTTTGTGACGATGACTGCCATTCACTCTGACTGGACTTTCCTGCAGCGTGTTTGCCGTGAAGCTGGTTTTACCCCGAGGGTTGTTCGTGAGGCGGTGGAGCCGCAAACCGTGCTGGCGCTGGTGAGCATCGGTTTCGGGCTAACCATCATCGCCGACAGCTATGCGCAGATGAACTGGCCTGGCGTGGTGTTTCGCCCCCCGGAGAGACCGATACCCGCCGACCTGTATGCTGTTTTTGATCCCGTGCATCTTACTTCGACAACAAAGCAATTAATTGAGGCACTTAAGATGTCTCCCGCCGATTAGCCCGTCGTTGAAAGGTGAAGGCAGTGGTATGATTAGCGGGCGGTTAATTTTGGTCTGGTTGCTCAGAGGTGCAGGTTGAAAATCGCTATTTTATCCCGGGATGGAACGCTCTACTCATGCAAGCGCCTGCGCGAGGCGGCAACGCGTCGCGGTCATCAGGTGGAGATCATCGATCCCCTTTCTTGCTATATGAACATTAATCCGGCCGCGCCTTCCGTGCACTACAAGGGGCGTCAACTGCCGCATTATGACGCGGTTATCCCGCGTATTGGCTCGGCTATTACCTTTTACGGCACGGCGGTGCTGCGCCAGTTCGAAATGCTGGGAAGCTATCCGCTGAATGAGTCGGTGGCGATCACCCGCGCGCGGGACAAGCTGCGTTCGCTGCAATTGCTGGCGAAGCAGGGAATTGATTTGCCGGTGACGGGGTTTGCCCACTCGCCGGACGACACCAGCGATCTGATTGATATGGTGGGCGGCGCGCCGCTGGTGGTGAAGCTCGTTGAAGGCACGCAGGGCATTGGCGTGGTGCTGGCCGAAACGCGGCAGGCGGCGGAAAGCGTGATTGATGCGTTTCGCGGCCTCAACGCCCATATTTTGGTGCAGGAATATATCAAAGAAGCGAAGGGCAGAGATATTCGCTGCCTGGTGGTAGGGGATGAGGTGGTGGCCGCCATTGAGCGGCAGGCCAAACCCGGCGATTTTCGCTCAAACCTGCACCGTGGCGGCGTCGCGCATCAGGTCACCATTACTGACCTCGAACGAGAGGTGGCGCTAAAAGCGGCCAGCACTCTGGGGCTGGATATTGCGGGGGTGGACATTTTACGCGCCGACCGTGGGCCGCTGGTGATGGAAGTGAACGCCTCGCCGGGGTTGGAAGGCATTGAAAATACAAGTGGTGTCGATATCGCCGGGCTGATGATCAAATGGATTGAGCAGCAGGCCCGCCCTGGGTACTGTCTTAAAACCGGGGGATAATCGCCAAATCGGCGCTAATGCATAGTATGACGTGTCATTTTTGCGTAAGATGGCACGTTAATTTTTGAACAGGTAATGAGGTTTTTGCGTTTATGGATTCACTCGTGGTCCCGACTCTGGACACTTTACGCCGCTGGCTGGATGAAACTGGCGTAACCTTTTTCGAGTGCGATACCTGCCAGGCATTGCATTTGCCCCATATGCAGAACTTCGATGGCGTATACGACGCGAAAATCGATCTCGTGGACAACATTATTCTGTTTTCCGCACTGGCAGAAGTTAAGCCGTCGGCGCTGCTGCCGCTGGCATCCGATCTCTCCTCGATCAACGCCAGCTCGCTGACGGTGAAAGCGTTCCTCGACATTCAGGATGATAACCTGCCCAAGCTGGTAGTGTGTCAGTCGTTGTCTGCCTCGGTGGGCATTACCCGCGAGCAGTTTGCCGCCTTCGTTCAGCAGAGCGAAGAGCAGGTTTCGATGGTGATCCTCGAGGCTTGCGCTAATCAGCTGCTTTTTGTGGCCGAAGAAGAAGAGCGCGACGGCACAATTATTCACACCCACTCTCTGCACTGATCCTTTCTTTTTTTAACGCAGCGGCCACCAGCGCCGCCGCGTTCTGCATGTTTTTATTCTGTCATAAAGCCGTCACAGCCAGACAAATCCCTGCCATAAGGCGCGTTTTTGCCGCCTGAATAGACGAAAGATGTCTAAAAAGTTGATAAAAGGCGTTTTTTCATCCGGGCTATAGTCGCCAACCCTGGCTACAGTTATTCTTGCTTGGCCGTAAAAACGAGCAACGTCTGCGTGAAGATTACCCAAATTCTTTTTCAGCAGAATGAATAGAGATGCATGAATTTTGCATGCTAAAAAAGCGTGCGGTGAATGCGGATAAGCCACATTGCGTAAATTCGGCTCATTCGAGCCTGGTTTGGCCTTTATTCAGAAGGAATGAAATTATGCTCTACCTACGTAAAAAAGGGTTGTTGGGGATGGTTGCTGGCGCGCTGATGGTGGCTTCTGCCGCCAGCTCTGCCGCCGAACAAAAGACGCTGCACGTTTATAACTGGTCTGATTATATTGCCCCGGATACCCTGGCAAACTTCACCAAAGAGACCGGCATCAAAGTGGTCTACGACGTGTTTGATTCCAACGAAGTGCTGGAAGGGAAGCTGATGGCGGGCAGCACGGGCTATGACCTGGTGGTGCCGTCTTCGCAGTTCCTTGAGCGCCAGGCGCAGGCCGGTATCTTCGAGCCGCTGGATAAAAGCAAACTGCCGAACTACAAAAACCTCGATCCGGAAATGCTCAAGCTGGTGGCGCAAAACGACCACGACAACAAATACGGCATTCCGTACATGATGGTGACGACCGGCATCGGCTACAACGTCGATAAAGTGAAAGCCGTGCTGGGGAAAGACGCGCCGGTGGACAGCTGGGATCTGATCTTCAAGCCGGAAAACCTTGAAAAACTGAAAAGCTGTGGCGTGTCGTTCCTGGACGCGCCAAGTGAAATTTACGCCACCGTGCTGCACTACCTGGGCAAAGATCCGAACAGCACCAACGCCGCGGACTACACCGGGGCGGCTAACGATCTGCTGATGAAGCTGCGGCCAAATATTCGTTACTTCCATTCGTCGCAGTACATCAACGACCTTGCCAACGGTGACATTTGCGTGGCGATTGGCTGGTCCGGGGATATTCTGCAGGCGGCAAACCGCGCCAAAGAAGCCAAAAATGGCGTGAATGTTGCTTATTCCATTCCTAAGGAAGGCGCGATGGTCTACTTCGATATGTTTGCCCTGCCGGTAGACGCGAAGAACAAAGACGAAGCGTACCAGTTCCTGAACTACCTGATGAAGCCGGACGTTATCGCCAACATCAGTAATCATATTTACTACGCGAATGCCAACAAAGAAGCTACGCCATTACTGAGCGAAGAGGTCCGCAGCAATCCGGGAATTTACCCGCCGGCGGATATTCGTGCCAAGTTGTTCACACAAACGGTGATGCCAGCGAAGATTGACCGGGTTATCACCCGCGCGTGGACTAAGGTTAAAACAGGCAAATAGTCCTGTTACACCCTGCACCGGGCGGTTGCACCAGAGTTGTGCAATCGCCCCAGCCTGAACGGAAGCCCTTGTTTCCAGAATGGCGAAAAGTACGGCAACCGGGCCGTATCTTCTTTTTGCTTTTGCCGGAGAGCAACAGAATTGAACGACGCAATCCCTCGCCCGCAGTCCAAAACACCCAAAGCGCTGACGCCGCTGCTGGAAATTCGTAACCTTACTAAATCGTTTGATGGCCAACATGCCGTGGATGACGTCAGCCTGACCATCTATAAAGGCGAAATTTTTGCTTTGCTGGGGGCTTCGGGCTGCGGCAAATCTACGCTGCTGCGTATGCTGGCGGGGTTTGAACAACCCAGCGCCGGGCAAATCATGCTTGATGGCGTTGATTTGTCGCATGTGCCGCCTTACCAACGCCCAATCAATATGATGTTCCAGTCGTACGCGCTGTTCCCGCACATGACCGTGGAGCAAAACATCGCCTTTGGCCTGAAGCAGGACAAACTGCCTAAGGCGGAAATTACCAGCCGGGTGGCAGAAATGCTGACGCTGGTTCACATGCAGGAGTTTGCAAAGCGCAAGCCCCACCAGTTGTCCGGTGGCCAGCGCCAGCGCGTGGCGTTAGCCCGAAGCCTGGCGAAGCGCCCCAAATTGCTGCTGCTGGACGAGCCCATGGGGGCGCTGGATAAAAAGCTGCGCGACCGGATGCAGCTGGAAGTGGTGGACATTCTTGAGCGCGTCGGCGTGACCTGCGTGATGGTGACCCATGACCAGGAAGAGGCGATGACCATGGCCGGGCGAATTGCCATCATGAATCGCGGCAAGTTCGTGCAAATTGGCGAGCCGGAAGAGATTTATGAGCACCCAACCACCCGCTATAGCGCGGAGTTTATCGGGTCGGTAAACGTCTTCGAAGGGCTGTTGAAAGAGCGCCAGGACGACGGGCTGGTGATAGACAGCCCCGGACTTGTGCATCCGCTGAAGGTGGATCCTGACGCTTCCGTGGTCGACGGCGTGCCGGTTTTCGTCGCGCTGCGCCCGGAAAAGGTGATGCTTTGCGAGGAGCCGCCCGCCGATGGCTATAACTTTGCCGTCGGAGAAGTGGTGCATATTGCCTACCTCGGCGATCTCTCCATCTACCACGTTCGGCTGAAAAGCGGGCAGATGATCAGCGCCCAGCTGCAAAATGAGCACCGCTACCGTAAAGGAGCGCCCACCTGGGGGGATGAAGTTCGCCTGTGCTGGGATGCCGACAGCTGCGTGGTTCTGACGGTTTAAGGGGGCAAGATGACAACACTTTCTGAAGGCCCGGCAGAGACGGCTGTTCCTCAGCCCTCGGGCGTGAAGCGTTTACTCGCTCGCTTGCAGATGGCGCACGGGCGCAAGCTGGCGATCGCGCTGCCCTATTTGTGGCTGATCCTGCTGTTTATGCTGCCGTTCCTGATCGTCTTTAAGATCAGTTTTTCGGAAATAGCCCGGGCGATCCCGCCCTACAGCGATCTGGTGAGCTGGGCCGATGGCCAGCTGTCGATCACGCTGAATCTGGCGAACTACTTCCAGCTGACGGACGATCCGCTCTACTTCGAAGCTTATCTGCAATCCTTGCAGGTGGCGGCGGTGTCAACGCTGTGTTGCCTGGCGCTGGGCTATCCGCTCGCGTGGGCGGTGGCGCACAGTAAGCCCTCAACGCGAAACATCCTGCTGTTGTTGGTGATCCTGCCTTCATGGACCTCGTTCCTGATCCGCGTGTATGCGTGGATGGGCATCCTGAAAAATAACGGCATATTGAATAACGTGCTGCTTTGGCTCGGGGTTATCGACCAGCCGCTGACGATTTTGCACACCAACCTTGCGGTCTACATCGGGGTGGTTTATGCCTATCTGCCCTTTATGGTATTGCCGATTTATACCGCACTGACGCGTATAGATTATTCGCTGGTGGAAGCTTCGTTAGATCTCGGCGCGCGGCCGCTGAAAACGTTCTTCAGCGTGATTGTGCCACTGACCAAAGGCGGGATTATTGCCGGTTCGATGCTGGTGTTTATTCCGGCGGTAGGAGAGTTTGTGATCCCGGAACTGCTTGGCGGGCCGGACAGCATCATGATTGGTCGCGTCCTGTGGCAGGAGTTTTTTAATAATCGCGACTGGCCGGTGGCCTCAGCCGTGGCGATTATCATGCTTCTGCTGCTGATCGTGCCGATCATGTGGTTCCACAAATATCAGAACAAAGCGGCGGAGGATCACGCATGAACAACTTACCGGTTGTGCGCTCTCCGTGGCGAATTTTGATTCTGGTCATTGGCTTTACCTTCCTGTATGCGCCCATGCTAATGCTGGTTATCTACTCGTTTAACAGTTCTAAGCTGGTGACGGTATGGGCCGGCTGGTCAACGCGCTGGTATGGCGAGCTGTTCCGGGATTCGGCGATGATGAACGCCGTTGGCCTGAGCCTGACCATTGCTGCGGCTGCCGCCACGATGGCGGTTATCCTGGGGACGATTGCTGCCGTGGTGATGGTGCGTTTTGGTCGCTTTCGTGGCTCAACCGGATTTGCCTTTATGCTAACGGCGCCGCTGGTTATGCCGGATGTGATCACCGGGCTTTCGCTGCTGCTGCTGTTCGTAGCGCTGGCACACGCGATTGGCTGGCCGAGCGACAGGGGAATGCTTACCATCTGGCTGGCGCATGTGACGTTCTGCACCGCCTATGTTGCCGTGGTGATTAGCTCACGCTTGCGGGAGCTGGACCGCTCCATTGAAGAAGCGGCGATGGATCTGGGGGTGACGCCGCTAAAAGTGTTCTTTGTGATCACCGTGCCGATGATCTCGCCCGCCATTATCTCCGGCTGGCTGCTGGCGTTCACGCTTTCGCTCGACGACCTGGTTATCGCCAGCTTCGTTTCCGGGCCGGGCGCGACCACGCTGCCGATGCTGGTGTTCTCGAATGTGCGTATGGGGGTTAACCCGGAAATTAACGCCCTGGCGTCGATCATTCTCGGCGTGGTGGGCGTTATCGGCTTGATTGCATGGTGGTTTATGGCGCGGGCAGAAAAGCAGCGGCTGCGCGATATCCAGAGTGCAAGACGTGGTTAAAACGCCTAAAATCTGCAATGATGTGCCTCCGGTGCCGCGCTTGTCGCGGCACCGTGACGTAAGGAACGCGAGGTTGTGGAAATTATCAGGAAACAGCGGTCATCCCATGCAAAATTAAACGTCCCCACGCTGGTGATGGTGGCGGCTATCGGCATCGTCACTACCCGATGCCTCGACCTGCTGCTGCTGTTTAATATGCTCGGGGTGAGCGGGGTGATGGATTTTGTCCATCGCAGCGTGCAAACCTGGCCCCTGACGCTGGTTTTTCTCGGCAGCCTGTTGATGCTTTTTGTCGAACTGCGCTGCGCGTTCGTCATCGTCAAAGGGCGTAACTGGGGGCGCTGGCTGTTCCTGCTGACCCAAATTATTTCCGTGGTCTGGTTGTCTCTGTCCTCCCTGGGCTGGGGATACCCCGAACTATTCAGCGTTGCCGGGGGCACTAAGCGCGAGATCTTCCGTTCGCTGTTTACCCAAAAGCTGCCCGATATTCTGGTGCTGCTTTTGCTGTTTGTCCCCGCCCGCAGCCGGCTTTTTTTCAGACTTCAGTAAGCGCAGAGTGCTACAATCTGCGCCCTCGTTTTTTCTCAGGGTTTTTCTATGCAATGCGCGCTCTATGATGCCGGCCGCTGCCGTTCCTGCCAGTGGATTGAACAACCGGTGGAAGACCAGCTTCTCGCTAAAATGACCGATCTCCGGCAGCTGCTGGAAGGCATTGCCGTAGGCGAGTGGTGCCAGCCGGTCAGCGGCCCTGAGCGTGCGTTTCGCAATAAAGCCAAAATGGTGGTCAGCGGCAGCGTGGAAAAACCGCTGCTGGGGATGTTGCACCGCGACGGCACGCCCGAAGATTTAACCGACTGCCCGCTTTATCCTGTTTCATTTGAGCCTGTTTTTGCGGCGCTGAAGCCCTTCATTGCCCGGGCGGGATTAACGCCCTACAACGTAGCGCGTAAGCGTGGCGAGCTGAAGTATCTGCTGCTGACCGAAAGCCTGGCGGATGGCGGCATGATGCTGCGCTTTGTGCTGCGCTCGGAAAGCAAGCTGGAGCAGTTGAAAGCGGCGCTGACGTGGTTACAGCAGCAACTTCCTCAGCTCAAGGTGATTTCGGCCAACATTCAGCCCGTACACATGGCGATTATGGAAGGTGAGCAGGAAATTCCGCTGACCGAACAGCGTGCGCTCGAAGAGGTATTCAACGGCGTGCCGCTTTATATTCGTCCGCAAAGTTTCTTCCAGACTAACCCTGAGGTTGCTTCCCGGCTGTATGCCACCGCTCGCGACTGGGTGCGCGCGCTACCCGTCAACCATATGTGGGATCTGTTCTGCGGCGTGGGAGGATTTGGCCTGCACTGCGCCACGCCGGAGATGAAGCTAACCGGGATTGAAATTGCCCCCGAGGCAATTGCCAGTGCAAAGCAGTCGGCTGAAAAACTTGGCCTGCATAATATTCATTTTCAGGCGCTGGATTCCACGCAGTTTGCCGTTGCCCAGCAGGATATCCCGCAGTTGGTGCTGGTGAACCCGCCGCGCCGTGGGATAGGCAAAGCGCTGTGCGATTATCTGACGCAGATGGCCCCGGCGTTTATCGTCTACTCAAGCTGCAACGCGCAGACCATGGCGAAGGATATTCAGATGCTGCCGGGTTATCGCGTGGTGCGTACCCAGCTGTTTGATATGTTCCCGCATACTTCGCATTACGAAGTGTTGACGCTGTTGGAGCGTTGTTCCTAACTTTGACATTCGTGCTAGCGGCTTCTGCAGACTCGGCTAAGGTTCCGTTCACTTCCAGTTCGGTTTCCATATGCCACCACCGCATCGGTGAACGTCTCAGGGGAATCACCGTCATTCCCCTGAGAACCCGGACTCCCGGCCAAATAAATCGACCGCTGAAGCGGCAAACCTCCGTTTTATCTCCCAGTCCTGGGTCGGCTGAGATGCGTTCCCGACGCTCTCAGCCTCCGGCCGTTCCCGACGTCCGGACCCTGGCCAGTCGGAGAGAAAACGGAGGCGATTTAAGCCGGAACCGTGCCTCGCTTTATGTTCAGCACTGGCTTAACCCGCTGCATCGCTGCTGTTTTTTTACCCTCACCCTAACCCTCTCCCTGGAAAGGAGAGGGAATAGATTGTGTTCTGTTCTGACCTGGTGTTTTCTCCCTCGCCCCCTTGGGGAGAGGGCCGGGGTGAGGGGAATACATGTTCCCGGTTCTTTCTCAACTTCCCCGAATGTTTGGGTGATAGCCGGTGGGTTTACCGCTTCAGCGGCGATGAGCTCGCCGGGCGCCAGGGGTTGTCAGGGGGCATGGCGTAATGCCCCCTGACACGTTCACTGGTGCGGTGGCTGCATATGAGCTTGCACTTTAGGTGAACGGAATCTTAGTGGGCCTTACATTAAGCATATTTGTGACTAAGGAGCGGCCCGGGTGAGGATAAATTTACTGCGGGAACCACTGATTGCTGATCTTCTGGTACGTCCCATCCGCTTTAATCGCCGCCAGCGCGTCGTTCAGCTTCTTCAACAGGGCCTGATTATCCGGGCGCACTGCAATCCCTAAACCGGTGCCAAAGTACTGTGCGTCGGTCACATGCTCGCCCACGGTGCCCAGTTGCGGGTTGGTCTTCAGCCATTCGTTCACCACGGCGGTATCGCCAAATACGCCATCGATACGGCCATTTTTCAGGTCAATAATCGCGTTCTGGTAGCTGTCGTAGGAGACGGTTTTGATCTCAGGATGTTTATCCTGCAGATATTTCTGGTGCGTGGTGCCGTTTTCCATCCCGATGCGTTTGCCCTTGAGATCGTCCAGAGAAGCAAACTGGCCTTTTTTCGCAATCACTACCGCTGAGTTGGCGTAGTACGGGTTGGTAAAGGCGACCTGTTTGGCGCGCTCAGGCGTGATATCCATCCCGGAAATCACCGCGTCGTATTTACGGAACTTCAGGGAAGGGATCAGGCTGTCGAAAGCGTGGTTGGTGAAGGTGCATTCTGCCTGCATTTGTTTGCATAATGCCTTGGCCAGATCAATATCGAAACCGACGATCTGATTGCTGGCGTCCAGAGATTCAAAAGGAGGATAGGTTGCCGAAGAGCCGAAGTTGATTTTCTCCGCTGCAGCCGCGCTGAATGCGGTTGTAGCGAACATGGCGGCTAACAGTAACTTTTTCATGCGTGTTGCTCCTGTCTGTCAATATTGTTTTAAGTCGCCGTTTCCCGGCGTCAGACCACCATGCCAAAGTGTGAATTTATATGCAATTAAAATGTATAATTATACTTTCGTGGGCGTAAAAAAAGCGGGTTGCCCCACTTTTTCTGTTAGCTGCTCTAGTTGCGGCGTTCAAACGCCAGCGCCCGGCGTTCGATCAGGCGCATCAGCAACGTAAGTAGCCCGTTGACGATCAGGTAGACCAGACCGGCGGCACCGAACACCGCCACATCATAGGTACGGCCATACAGAAGTTGCCCATAGCCCATCACTTCCATCAGCGTGATTGTGTAGGCCAGCGAGGTGCTCTTGAACACCAGCACGACTTCGTTTGAGTAAGAAGAGAGCGCGCGCTTGAAGGCATAAGGCAGCAGAATAGCCAGCGTGTCTTTCTTGCTCATCCCTAAGGCGCTGCAGGACTGCCACTGACCTTCCGGAATGGCGCGAATTGCCCCATAAAACAGCTGCGTAGTGTACGCGGCGCTGTTAAGCGAGAGTGCAATTAACGCGCACAGCCACGGTTCGGAAAGCAGATGCCACAGCACCGGATAATGCTGGAGCGACGGGAACTGCCCCGGACCGTAGTAAATCAGGAAGATCTGCACCAGCAGCGGCGTGCCGGTAAACAGCGTGATGTAGGCGCGCACAATGTGCACCAGTCCCGGCGTTTTCAGCGTCAGAACGATGGTGAACAGCAGCGACAGCACGAGCGCGACGGCAATGGAAGCGGCGGTGAGCGTCAGGCTGGTGTGCAGACCCTTCATCAGCTCCGGTAAATACTCGAGCATCAGCCAGGTCTCCGTTCAAAGCGCGTGGCGCGCAGGTCAATGCGCTTCAGGATGTACTGACTCAGCAGGGTAATGACCAGATAAATGGCCGCAGCGATGACGTACCAGGTAAACGGCTCCTGGGTGCGTGTGGCAATACTTTTGGTTTGCAGCATCAGGTCGTTCACGCTGATAAGCGACACCAGCGCGGTGTCCTTCAACAGCACCAGCCACTGGTTACCCAGGCCCGGCAGCGCGTGGCGCCACATCTGCGGCATGACCAGCCGGAAGAAAATCGCGGTTTTGGATAAACCCAGCGCCTGGCCCGATTCCCACTGCCCCACCGGCACCGCTTTCAGCGCGCCGCGCAGTGTCTGCGACGCGTAGGCAGAGTAGAGCAGGGAGAGGGCAATCACACCGCAGAGGAACGGGCTGACGTCAAAATTCTCAATCTCCATTTTGACCGGGATCGCGGTAAAACCGAGGTTGAGGGTAAAGCCGTCAGAGAGTATCAGCAGCAGCTGGGAGGAGCCGAAGTAGATGAACAGCACCACCAGAATTTCAGGCAGGCCGCGGAACAGCGTGACCATCCCGGAGCCTATCCATGCCACCGGGCGCCATTTGGCGGATTCCCAGACGGCAAAAATCATCGCCAGCACGAGGCCGACGATGAGGGCACAAACGGCAAGGCCGACGGTCATCCCGGCGGCGCTTGCTAATGGAAACAATTCGTTCATCGAGTCGATTACTTCTGGAACCATTTGTCGTAGATGGCTTTGTAGGTGCCATCTTGTTTCACTTTATCCAGCGCGGCGTTGAATTTGCTCTGCAGGTCAGTGTTGCCCTGGCGCAGGGCGATGCCGAGGCCGGTGCCGAAGTAATCTTTGTCGGTCACTTTGTCACCCACGGCAACCAGTTCCGGGCTGGCTTTCAGCCACTCGGTCACCACGGCGGTATCGCCGAAGACAGCGTCGATACGGCCATTCTGCAGATCCAGCTTAGCGTTCTGGTAGCTGTCGTAAGGCACGGTGGTGATTTCCGGGTGCTTGTCGGTGATGTATTTCTGGTGGGTGGTGCCGTTCTGGATACCCACTTTTTTGCCTTTCAGCGCGGCAATATCAGCGTACTTACCCTTCACGCCAACAAACAGCGCGGAGTTGTCATAGTAAGGTTTAGTGAACAGTACCTGTTTTTCACGCTCAGGGGTGATGTCCATCCCCGCCATTACCGCGTCAATACGGCGGAATTTCAGGCTTGGGATCAGGCTGTCGAAGGCCTGATTGGTGAAGGTACAGGTGGCATCGATCTGCTTGCACAGGGCGTTAGCGAGATCAACGTCAAAACCGACGATCTTGTTGTTGGCGTCGATAGACTCAAACGGGGGGTAAGAGGCTTCGGTAGCAAAACGGATAGTCTGTGCGGCGGTAGCAGAAAGGCTCAGAGTGGCTAAAAGAGTGGCCAGCAAAACTTTTTTCATTGTCGTTTTCCCGTTCAACATCAGTGAGAGAGATAGAATTTAAACGCATCGGTTTGCGGGTTAGCAAAGCAGCCGGCATCACCTTGTTCGATGATGTGGCCGTTTTCCATATACACCACGCGGCTGGCGGTTTTACGCGCCACTTCTACTTCATGGGTCACGATGACCTGAGTAATGTTGGTTTCCGCCAGTTCGCGGATAATGCTGACGATCTGCGCGGTGATTTCCGGATCCAGCGCGGCGGTAGGCTCATCAAACAGCAGAATCTGCGGCTCCATCATCAGGGCGCGGGCAATGGCAACGCGCTGCTGCTGGCCGCCGGAAAGGTGCAGCGGATAACGGTCCATGTACGGCTTCAGGCGCAGGCGCTCAAGCAATTTATCGGCGCGTTCACGCGCCTGATCTTTGCTTAATCCGAGCACACGGCAAGGCGCTTCAATCAGGTTTTGCAGCACGGTTAAGTGCGGCCACAGATTGTATTGCTGGAAGACCATGCCGACGTTCTGGCGCAGATCGCGAATCGCTTTGTCGCTGGGGGCTTTGGCAAAATCGAACGTTGTGCCCGCAATGCTCAGCTTGCCGGAACGCGGCATCTCAAGCAGGTTAAGGACGCGCAGCAGAGAACTCTTGCCGGCGCCGCTAGGGCCCAGCAATACCAGTGTCTCGCCCTGCGGGCAATGTAGTGTGATATCGAACAGCGCCTGATGGGCACCGTAAAAGCAATTAATGCTGTCTAGTTGAATACTCATGCGCTGAAGTTGAATAGCAATTGAGGCCGCAAAGGGTACCTTTAACAGAATAGTTATGCAATCTTTGTGCGTTAAAACTTATAAGTAACCACTTATCTTGCCTAAAGTTAGCACAAAATAGCGAGGCGGGTGGTGGCTAAGTATAAAAAACCGGGATCCCTGAATATACCAGACTATTTACAGGGGTTACGTTTCTTCCACCCGCATAGCGTAAGCATAAATTGCCGTTATTTGCCTTCAACTGCCTGACGCAGCGTGCCGGTTGGCGCGTGGCTCGCCACGCCGAGGTAACGCACATCGTCCACCGCCCAGCACTGGCCTTCACGGACCATCAACACTTCATCTTTCCAGGTCTGGCTGCCGCGGGTCAGCTCTACGCGCAGAGGAATATTTCGCGCATCGGTGTTCGGGATAGTTGACGCCGAAGCCACGCTGGCTTTGTCAGGCCCTTCAGACTGGCTGGAGAAGATATCACTGCGGGTAAATGCGCTTTGCGCCGCCGGAGAGGTGCTGGATTTTTGCAGAAGCTGGAACAAGGAATCGCTCAGGTAGGGGCGCAGCGCGGCAACGGAGCTAAGGCCTTCACCCTTGTGCGCGATACGGTAATCATAGAACTGCTGAGCGACGTCATCCGGGCCGCCGCTGACGCAGGGGCCGCTGCGGGTGCCGATGTCTTTGAAGGCCGGAGTGACGGTGGTACAGGCCGACAACACCAGCGCACAGGGAAGAAGAACCAAAGCTGAGCTGCGCATTTTTATTTCCTTATTTTCTCAGGAGGACTACCTTAGCATAGCGTATTGGCTCAAAATCGCGTGGCGATTGCCGGGCTAACATGTTGATGGCAAAGAGAGGAGAACGTGATGCAGTTTACAACGACGCCAGGCCTGGAAGGCCACACCATTACTGAATACTGCGGCGTGGTGACCGGGGAAGCTATCCTGGGTGCCAATATTTTCCGCGATTTTTTTGCCGGGGTTCGCGATATCGTCGGCGGCCGCTCCGGGGCTTATGAAAAAGAGTTACGCAAAGCGCGGGACATCGCGTTTCGTGAAATTCAGGAACAGGCGGAAAGCCTGGGCGCTAACGCCGTGGTCGGGATTGATATCGACTATGAAACCGTCGGCAAGGACGGCAGCATGCTGATGGTTTGCGTCAGCGGGACGGCGGTGAAAACGCGTAAATGAAAACCAGGATCTTAGCGATTGCCCTGGCGCTGTTGCTGGCGGGTTGCGCCGGACAAAAAGGGATTGTCGATCGGGGCAGTTATAAAGTGGACACCACGCATCAGGCTCAGGCCGCTTATCCGCGTGTGAAAATTCTGGTGATCCACTACACGGCGGATGATTTTTCAAGTTCACTTTCCACGCTTACCGATCGTAACGTCAGCGCCCACTATCTTGTTCCTGCCGAGCCGCCTCTGTCCGGCGGGAAGCCCGTTGTCTGGCAGCTGGTGCCGGAAGAACAGCTGGCCTGGCATGCCGGGGTCAGTTTCTGGCGAGGGGCTACGCGGATTAACGACACGTCCGTTGGCATTGAGCTGGAAAACAAAGGTTATACGAGAATAGGGGGCGTTCAGCGCTTTTACCCCTTCAGCCAGCCGCAGATTGCGGTGCTTGAGGATTTAGCGAAGCAGATTATTGCGCGCTATAACATCGCGCCGCAGAACGTGGTCGCTCACGGCGATATTGCGCCGCAGCGCAAGGTTGATCCTGGCCCGCTGTTCCCCTGGAAGCAATTCGCGGAAAAAGGGATTGGCGCATGGCCGGACGCCGCTAGAGTGGCGTTTTATCTTAACGGCCGCGGCCCGCTGCAGCCCGTGGATAAAACCGAGCTGCTGGATGTGCTTTCCCGGTATGGCTACGAAGTGCTGCCAGGCATGACCGAGGCGCAGCAGAAAAGGGTGATTACCGCCTTCCAGATGCATTTCCGCCCGGCCAACTACAGCGGCGAGGCGGATGCGGAGAGCCTGGCGATTGCCGAGGCATTACTGGAAAAATATGGTCAGGGTTAACCGCGGTGTAGCGTGCCGTGATCTTTCAACCACAGCGCGGTACGGCGAATGCCTTCATCGAGGGTCACGATAGGCTGGTAGCCCAGCTCTGTTTCCGCGCGCGTGGTGTCCAGCGTTAAGTCGAAGTTCAGCTTGGAAACACCGTAGTGCGTGAGCACCGGCTCTTTGGCCGATTTATTGCCAAAGTGCTCCAGGCTGCGGGCGATGATATCCAGCATCGGGTATGGCACCGAGCGAATGCGGCATTTGATGCCCAGTTCGTCGATCAGCTTCTGCACGATGGTGCGTAGCGGGCGCGCTTCCATGTTGGTGATGTTGTAGGCGCGGCCAGAAGGTAAATCCTGTTTCTGCGTCGCCAGCCACATCGCGTGTACCGCGTTTTCCAGATAGGTCATATCCACCAGCGCATCGCCGCCGCGCGGCAGCAGCACGCTCCCGTAGTGGCGCATCATCTGCACCAGACGCGGGAAGAATACTTTGTCGTGCGGCCCGAACAGGCTTTGCGGGCGCAGAATGGTAAAACGGGTATTCGGGTTGGCCTGCGCCAGCAGCTGAATCACCTCTTCGCTGGCGGCTTTGCTGCGGGCAAATTCGTTGGCGAAGCGCACCGGGCGAAAATCTTCGCTGATGTTGCGGTGGTGGTGGTAGTCGAAGTAGAGCGACGGCGACGAGATATGAATAAAGTCACGCACGCCCCAGGCCACGGCCCATTCGCCCAGACGGCGCGTGGCGCGGACGTTGGCGAGGTCGAAGGCTTGCTGGGTTCCCCACGGCGAGGTGAAGCTGGAGCAATGCCAGAGCGTGTCGACGTCGGCGAGCATGACCTTTGCCTGGGAAGAAACCAGCTCCGTCAGATCGGCATGGACAAATTCGGCGCCCATTTTCTGCAGCAGTTTGCCCATCGCTTCGTTGCGCCCGGTGGCCCGAACGCTGATGCCCCTGGCGCGTAAATACTCGACCGCGTTTCGGCCTAAACCGCTGGTTGCGCCCGTGACCAGTACCTTCATGTGACCAACTCGTTATGTTTTGGATTAACGCTGCGCATTTTTCCGTGAAACGGCAGCGCATGCAATGGGAATACTGAAAGATTAGGAGCTAACTTCTCTTTTTGATCGAGTTTTGTTCCGCTAAATGAACAATTCGCCGCGCCATTCCCCTAAAGATAAATAAATGGGCGGGGATCATCGTCAGCCAGTAGATCAAACCGGTGCAGCCATGAGGATGCCACCAGGCTCTGACGTCCAGACGGCGCTGCTTGCCATCATCCTGTAAGGTGAACGACAGCCGCCCCAGGCCCGGAGCCTTCATACCGAACAGCAGCGTCAGCTCTTTTTCCGGCTCGGCGATAATCACTTTCCAGCTATCGACGGCATCGCCCACTTCCAACATGGCTTTATCAGGCCGCCCTTTGGCAAGCCGATGCCCGACCAGCAAATCCATCAGCGCGCGGGTTTTCCACAGCACGTTGCCAAAAAAGTAGCCTTCTTTGCCGCCTAGCTTGTTGATCATCTGCCAGAGCGAAGAGAGCGAGGCCTGGGTGGTCAGCGTGCAGCCCGCCTGTTTAGCAAAAAAACCGTAGTCGGGCCGCCAGCGGGCAAACGCCTGGGCGTCGTAGCCCCAGTCCTGCGAGTTAGCAAGCTGGTGTTCGTTGGCCAGCGTCAGCCGCACGGCGTCGTCGAAGCTGATGAGCTGCTGCGGGATAAGTTCACGCAGGCTGCGGTCGTCCGCCAACAAATCGTGCTCGAGCCCCTGAATCAGCGCCTTAGCAATGCCGGGCGGCACCGAGGTAATGACATTCAGAAACCACACGGAAATCCAGCTGGTGGGGAGTGGTACGGGGATCAGCGGGCGGTGGCGGCCGCTGATAGCCATAAAGCGCTCAAACTGTTGCTGATAGCTCAGGACTTCCGGCCCGGCGGCTTCAAACAGGCGATGTTCCGTGGCCGGATGGTCCAGCAGCGCGACGAGGTAATGCAGCAGGTTATCCAACGCTATCGGTGAAGTACGGGAGCGAACCCAACGCGGCGGCGTCAGCACCGGCAGGTTGTACACCATATCCCGCATGACTTCGAAAGCCGCCGAGCCAGCGCCCACAATAATCCCCGCGCGCAGTTCGGTGACCGGTACGCCGGAGTCTCGCAGGATATCCGCGGTGATTTGCCGGGCTTTCAGGTGCTTCGAATGCGTTTGCCCGCTTTTGGCCTGCAATGAGCTGAGGAAAATGACCTGCTTAACCGGATGTTCGGTCAGCGCGTCGCGCATATTCAGCGCGTCGCGCATATTCAGCGCCGCCTGGCGTTCGAACTCCAGAAAATTATCGCCGTCTCCCATGCTGTGGATCAGGTAGTAGACGGTGTCCGCCCCTTCGAGCAGGGCGCCCAGGCTGTGCGGCCAGTGCAAATCTACGTGCCGGCATTCCACGCCTGGCCAGGGCTGTTTTTTCAGCCAGTCAATGCGGCGGGCGGCGGCGGTGACGTGATGCCCCGCCGCCACGAGTAACGGCACCAGGTGCTGGCCAATGTAGCCGCTGGCGCCGAGGACCACTATCCTTTGAGGTTCTGCCATCGTCCCTGAGTCCCGTTAGTTTTGCAGGAAGCTGCGCCAGTGGGCGACGACTTCTGCCAGCTGGCTGCGGGTGACGTCCAGATGGGTAACCAGGCGAGTTGCCGGGCCTGCGCTGATGATGATGCCGCGCTCACGCATATATGGCCCTAAATCTTCTGCTTCTTCCGCCGTCATGCGGACAAAGACCATGTTGGTGTCCTGACGCATCACATCGACGCCGATTTCGCGTAGCTCGCCTGCCAGCCAGTGGGCGTTGTCGTGGTCTTCTTTCAGCCGCTCGACGTTATTTTTCAGCGCATACAGGCCTGCCGCAGCGAGGATACCGGCCTGGCGCATACCGCCGCCGGTCATCTTGCGCCAGCGCACAGCGCGCTTGATGTACTCTTTACTGCCCACCAGCAGGGATCCCACCGGCGTGCCCAGACCTTTCGACAGGCAAATGGTGAAGCTGTCGCAGTAGCGAGTAATCTCTTCCAGCTGGCAGCCGTAGGACACCACGGCGTTAAAAATACGCGCGCCGTCTACGTGCAGCGCCAGGTTGTGTTTGCGGGTGAATTCCCAGGCCTGCTGGAGGTATTCGCGCGGCAGCACTTTGCCGTTATGGGTGTTTTCAAGGCTCAGCAGTTTAGTGCGGGCGAAGTGGATGTCGTCCGGCTTAATTTTTGCCGCGACTTTATCCAGCGGGAGCGTGCCGTCACGATCCGCTTCAATGGGCTGAGGCTGAATGCTGCCCAGCACCGCTGCGCCGCCAGCTTCATACAGGTAGTTATGCGCGGCCTGGCCAACGATATACTCTTCGCCGCGTTCGCAGTGGCTCAGCAAAGCCACGAGGTTGGCCTGCGTGCCGGTAGGTAAAAACAGGGCAGCTTCTTTCCCGCTGATTTTTGCCGCGTATGCCTGAAGCTCGTTAACAGTGGGGTCATCGCCGTAAACATCATCCCCGGTCGGGGCGGCCATTATTTGTTCCAGCATGGCGCGGGAAGGGCGGGTAACGGTATCGCTGCGTAAATCGATCATGACGGGTCCTTTATCGAGAGGCTGCGCCCGGATGGTTATCCGGGCGCCTGAGGCAACCTTCTTTTTTACCGGAACCAGTTGGTTTTCGCCAGCTCGATCACTTCATCTCCTCGCCCGCTGATAATGGCGCGCAGCATATAAAGGCTGAACCCCTTCGCCTGCTCCAGCTTGATCTGCGGCGGGATAGCCAGCTCGTCTTTGGCGACGACAACATCGACTAGCACCGGGCCATCAATGCTGAAGGCCCGTTCCAGCGCGGCGTTCAGCTCCTCGGGTTTCTCAACGCGGATACCGGTAATGCCGCAGGCTTCGGCTATACGGGCAAAGTTGGTATCGTGCAGTTCGGTCCCGTCGGTGAGGTAGCCCCCGGCTTTCATCTCCATCGCCACAAAACCGAGCACGCTGTTGTTGAACACCACGATTTTAATCGGCAACTTCATTTGCGAAACGGACAGGAAGTCGCCCATCAGCATGCTGAAGCCGCCGTCACCGCACATCGCCACCACCTGGCGTTCGGGCGCGGTGGCTTTGGCGCCCAGCGCCTGTGGCATAGCGTTGGCCATTGAGCCGTGGTTAAACGAACCCAGCAGGCGGCGCTTACCGTTCATTTTCAGGTAGCGCGCGGCCCAGACGGTGGGGGTGCCCACGTCGCAGGTAAAAATGGCGTCATCGGCGGCGTAATGGCTGATTTGCTGTGCCAGATATTGCGGGTGAATTTGCTTGCCTTCGGTGGGTTTGGCTAGCTCATCCAGTCCTTCCCGCGCTTTGCGGTAATCCTCCAGTGCTTTGTCGAGGAAGCTGCGATTGGTTTTCTCTTCCAGCATGGGCAGCAGGGCAGACAGCGTGGCTTTGATATCGCCCACCAGCGCCATGTCGACTTTGCTGTGCGCGCCGATGCTGCCGGGGTTGATATCAATCTGGATAATTTTTGCGTCCGTCGGGTAGAACGCGCGGTAGGGGAACTGGGTGCCGAGCAGGATCAGCGTATCGGCGTTCATCATGGTGTGGAAGCCGGATGAGAAGCCGATTAATCCGGTCATGCCAACGTCGTAAGGGTTGTCGTACTCAACGTGCTCTTTGCCGCGCAGGGCGTGAACAATGGGCGCTTTCAGGGTTGCTGCCAGCTGCACCAGCTCAGTATGCGCTCCTGCGCAGCCGCTGCCGCACATCAGGGCGATATTGTCGTTGTAGCGCAGCAGTTGGGCGAGTTTTTTAAGCTCATCGTGAGGGGGAACCACGATGGGCTGCGGTGCAGGATACCAGTGCGTCGTGGCATGTTCTGGCGCGGGTTTGAGCGCCACGTCACCAGGCAGCACTACCACGGAAACGCCCCGGTTCAGAATAGCTTTGCGCATGGCAATCGCTAATACCTGCGGGATCTGCTCCGGGTTAGAAACCAGTTCGCAATAGTGGCTGCATTCGCGAAAAAGCTCTTCGGGGTGCGTTTCCTGGAAGTAACCGCTGCCAATTTCGCTGGAGGGAATATGGGCTGCAATGGCGAGAACGGGCACGTGATTGCGGTGGCAATCGTACAGGCCGTTTATCAGGTGCAGGTTACCTGGCCCGCATGAACCGGCGCAGACAGCAAGCTCGCCGGTGAGGTGCGCTTCGGCCCCGGCGGCGAAAGCGGCCACTTCTTCATGGCGAGTTGGCATCCATTTAATCGTGCCCATCCGGTTGAGGCTGTCGCTGAGGCCGTTCAGCGAATCACCAGTGACGCCCCAGATACGTTTCACGCCCGCGCTCTCAAGGGTTTTGGCCAGCCAGGCCGCTACGGATTGTTTCATCGGTTTTCCTTGTCCAGTGTGATAGCGCTTACAAGCTTAGTTCAATTCCACGTAACGGCGGGGAATGGCCTCCCTAAAATTGGGGCTATTTGTTAGCAAATATTAAGCGTAAATTATTCTCGTTATCATTTTAAAAGGTTGGCAATTCATATGGTTACTAAATTGTTAAATGCAGTGAATGGCGCGCTGAATAAAGACGATCTGGGGAAACTTTTACTGCGTCTGGCGGTAGGCGGCCTGATGCTGTTTCACGGCCTGCACAAGTTGTTTGGCGGTGTGGGCGGAATTAAAGGAATGCTGGCGGCGCACGGCATCCCGGAGTTTGTCGCCTACGGCGTGCTGCTGGGCGAGGTGCTTGCGCCGCTGCTGATTATTTTAGGGATCCTAACGCGCCTGTCCGCGCTTGGGCTGGCGTGCACGATGATTGTGGCCTGGCTACTGGTGGGCGTGGGGGAAACCTTTATGCTGGATAAAACCGGGGCCTGGGGCATTGAAAGCCTGATGTACTTTTTCCTCGGCGCGCTGGCGATAGTCTTTTGTGGTGGAGGGCGTTACGCGTTTGGTAAGTCTGCCTGGCGGTAAAAAAAGAAGAGGCACCGTGAAGGTGCCTCTTTAAGGTCAAGCGAGCACAAGGTCGCTTTGAGGATGGCAGGAGCAGGCCAGAACGTAGCCGCTGGCAATTTCCTCTTCGGTCAGCGCCATGGTGCTGGAGACGGTATAGTCGCCGGAGACCACTTTTGTTTTACAGCAGCCGCAAACCCCGGCGCGGCAGGCGGCATTCACCGGCACGCGATTACTCTCCAGGGCGGCAAGCAGCGTACTGCCTACCGGCGAGTAAAACTCACGCATCGGCTGGAGCGTGGTGAACTTCAGGCCACCCGCTGAGGGTGCTGCGGCTGGCGTGAAGAACACTTCCTGGTAAAACGCCGTGACGCCCAGCGCTTTTACTTCCTTCTCAACCATAGCCATATAAGGCGCAGGCCCACAGGTCATGACTGTCCGGCTGGCGATATCCGGCACCGCGGCCAGGATCTCGCGAGTCAGTCGCCCGGCAATAAAGCCGTGGGTGGCGTTGTTTTCTGCCACCAGCGTGACCGGGTAATGCCGCCATTCGTCAGCAAAAATCACGTCCTGCGGGGAGCGCACGTTATAGATGACCTGCACGTCCGCCTGTGGGCGATGCTTAGCCAGCCAGCGGCGCATGGCCATAATGGGCGTGACGCCGCAGCCCGCCGCCAGCAGCAGATAGCGCTCCGACACGATGTTTTCACAGCTGAACTCGCCCTGCGCTTCAGACAGCCACAGGTAGTCGCCGATTTTCACTTCTCCGGTCAGCCACTCCGAGCCAGCGCCGCCGTCGATGCGCCGTACCGTCAGCGTGATGAATTCACTGAGGCCCGGTGTGGAAGAGATCGTGTAGGCCCGCAGCGTCTCGCTGCCGTTGCGGATGCTCACCAGCGCATATTGCCCGACTTTGTAGGGATAGAAGTCGTGGTTAATCAGCGACAGCGTCCAGACATCCGGCGTTTCCTGATGAATATGGTGTACCTGCATTCGGTACGGGCACAGCGGCGTTGGCATGGTCATGGCTACTCCTTACGCGCTCATTAACTGTTGGATGTCTTGCTCAACGGTAGTGATGGCGCGCAGGCCAAATTTCTCGTTCAGTACCGCCAGCAGATTTGGCGTCAGGAAACCCGGTGCGGTCGGGCCGGTGACGATATTTGTGACGCCTAGCGACAGTAGCGTGAGCAGAATCACAATCGCTTTTTGCTCAAACCATGAGAGCACCAGACTCAGCGGCAGGTCATTCACGCCACAGCCGAGTTTCTCAGCGAGGGTGACCGCCAGAATAATCGCTGAATAAGCGTCGTTACACTGGCCGGCATCCACCAGGCGAGGCAGCCCTTCGATGTTGCCGAAGTCCAGCTTGTTGAAGCGGTATTTGCCGCAGGCCAGGGTCAGGATCAGGCAGTCCTTCGGTACGCTGGTGGCGAAGTCGGTGAAGTAGTTACGTTCTCCGCGTGCGCCGTCGCAGCCGCCGACCAGGAAGATGTGGCGAAGTTTTTCACGGCTGACCAGATCGATGAGCGTGTCCGCCGCACCCAGCAGCGTCTGGCGGCCAAAACCGACGGTGATCAGATGCTCGATTTCGCTGTACGGGAAACCGGCCATTTGCTGGGCCTGGGTAATCACCGGGCCAAAGTTGTCGCCTTCGAGGTGGCTGACGCCTGGCCAGCCGACGATGCTGCGGGTCCAGATGCGGTCATCGTACGAGCCCACGGTTGGGTCGATGATGCAGTTGGAAGTCATGACAATAGGGCCAGGGAAGCGGGCGAATTCCGTTTGCTGGTTCTGCCAGCCGCTACCGTAGTTGCCGACCAGGTGTTTGAATTTACGCAGTTCGGGATAGCCGTGCGCCGGGAGCATTTCGCCGTGGGTGTAGACGTTCACGCCGGTGCCTTCGGTTTGCTCGAGCAGGTTATAGAGATCTTTTAGGTCATGGCCGGAAATCAGGATGCACTTCCCGGCTACCGGGCGAACGTTAACCTGGGTTGGGGTTGGATGGCCGTATTTACCGGTTTCCCCCTGATCCAGAATGCTCATCACTTTGAAGTTCATCTGGCCGATTTCCATGGAGCAGTCCAGCAGGGCGCCCATGTCCGCAGGCCAGGTGCCAAGCCACGCCATGATTTTGTGGTACTGGGCGTAGATATCGTTGTCGTACTGGCCCAGGACGTGCGCGTGTTCCATGTAAGCGGCAGCGCCTTTCATGCCGTACAGGCACAGGAGACGCAGGCCGAGAATATCTTCGCCAATGTCGGCTTTGTCACGGTTTGGCGTGAATTCGGCGGCCTGGCGCTGTAGCTCACCGAGGTCGCTGCTGGTCAGCTGAAGTTCTGCCATCGGGTTGGCTACGGTTGCTGCAGGATCTATAGCCAGCGTGCGGGTTTTCAGATCTTCGCGCATAGCAATGGCATCACGGGCATAGCCAACGATGCGGGCGGAGTCGAAGTTCACGTTGGTCAGCGTTGAGAAAAAGGCGCGGGGAGCAAAGTTATCAATCTCGTGGTCGATAATGCCTCGTTCGCGCGCGGCCACTGCCCAGGCGGACAGGCCCTGCAATGTCGCGATCAGAAGATCCTGTAGATCGGAAGTCTGGGCCGTTTTACCGCAGACGCCTTGGGCATAGGCGCAGCCGTCGCCGGCCGGGGTACGGATGGTCTGTTCACATTGCACACAAAACATGATGTCACCTTAAAGTTATATTTTAAATACATGTTTAAGGTTAGGCTGCGGCTTAACAGGTTAAAAGGACTTTTTGGTGCAACTTAAAGGGAGATTGATATAGCTCAACTTTGGCGGCAGCAGGCTACCGCCAGAGAGGTATCAGGCGGCGAAGAAGGCGATGAGCAGCGGAGTCAGCAGGCTAAGAATAAACCCGTGAACGATAGCGGCAGGCACGATTTCCACGCCGCCGCTGCGCTGCAGCACCGGTAGGGTGAAGTCCATCGAGGTAGCACCACAAAGACCGAGCGCCGTTGATCGACTGCGGCGCACCAGCGCCGGAATAAGCATAATAGCCAGTAATTCCCGCACCAGATCGTTAAAGAAGGTCGCGCTGCCAATTACCGGCCCGTAGGACTCGGTCATCAGGATCCCGGACAGCGAATACCAGCCGAACCCGGAAGCCATCGCGAGGCCTGTTTTTATCGGCAGGCCAAGCAGCAGGGCGTTAATCACCCCTGCGACCATTGAGCTGAACACGACCACAATGGCGACGATAATGCCGCGACGATTAAGCACGATTTGCCGGAAGGTCATGCCGCTGTTGCGAAGCTGGATCCCGACCAGCAGCAGCAGGAAGATAAGCGTGTATTCGCTGGCCTCAGTGGCGTATTTGAGCACGTCGAACCCGGTCAGCCCCAGCAGGAAGCCCAAGGCCACAACGCCGCAGAGCTGTAAGGACTCCAGGGCCATCGCCAGGCGCGAGGGCAGTTTTTCCTGTTTATGCTGATGCCGCCACGGGAGAGAGCGTTCCAGCAGCAGAAGGCCGGCGATGTTACACAGCAGGATCACTATGACGCTTATCACCGAGTAATGCAGGATAGTCAGCAGGTTGCTGGCGAGATTATCCAGAAACGCCAGGCTAATGCCCATCAGGAACAGGATCACGTAAACAATCCAGCCCAGCAGTCGGTGAATCAGCCTGAGCAGATGAGTTTGTTTCAATGGGATCAGGTAACCGACGAGCAACGGCACCAGGATAATAAGTAATCCTGACAGCATGGGAGGGACAATCCTTGTAGTTAAAATGTTACGACGGATGTCACACTACCGAAAGAAAGGAATCGAGTCGAGTAGGGGAGAAGAAAAAGGTTTGCGCGGGGAAAAAAAGAAAATAGCAGGCTTACCGGGGTAAGCCTGCCTGGGAACTTAGCTGCGTTTTTCCAGCAGAGTACGGTAAATAATACCGCCCAGGATCCCGCCAATAATAGGCATGACCCAGAAAAGCCACAGTTGATCCAGCGCCCAGCCACCCTGGAAAATAGCCACTGCGGTACTGCGCGCAGGGTTTACGGAGGTGTTGGTAACCGGAATACTAATTAAGTGAATTAAAGTTAATGCCAGGCCAATGGCTATTGGCGCAAAACCCGGTGCAGCAAATTTGTCCGTTGCACCGTGAATAACAATCAGGAAGCCACAGGTTAATACGATTTCAATCACAATGGCGGACAGCATGGAATATCCACCCGGTGAATGTTCGCCGTAGCCGTTAGAAGCAAAACCGCTGGCTGCTGCATCAAAGCCTGCTTTACCGCTGGCGATTAAATAAAGGATAGCGGCTGCGACAATCCCGCCAATCACCTGGGCAATAATGTAGCCAATCACTTCTTTAGCCGGGAAGCGGCCGCCGGCCCAGAGGCCAAGAGTGACGGCCGGGTTAAAGTGACCACCGGAAATATGACCGACGGCAAAAGCCATGGTCAGCACGGTTAAACCAAATGCCAGCGCGACGCCGACAAAGCCAATGCCTAATTCCGGGAATGCTGCCGCTAATACTGCGCTACCACAGCCACCAAATACCAGCCAGAACGTCCCGAAGAACTCGGCTGCTAATTTTCTAAACATAACCACCTCTGATAAAAGCCAGAAACAATGCAAGGTTCAGGCGCTAAATCACATGACCCTGACTGTCGCTAATTCACCGTCATTAAGTGAATGACGAAAGTAATATTAAATGCGCGTTAATATTAGGTATTTCGCCAATTCGCCACCAGCACAATAAATTCCAGTTTTTTGATTTAGGGCAATGAGGTGTTATTCCTTTTCTGAGGAGAGGTAGCAGAAGTATAGGTTATCTTTGAATGAAGTAAGAATATTCTGGATAATAAAAAAATACGTCTCAGCACGAATTGATTATGGTAAGTGCGGCACGTGTTTATCGCGTAACGCTTTGACATTGTGTGGTTACATTGCCCTTCGGGTTGCCGCTATACTCGAAAAGGACGCTGGATGAAAGCGGATGCACAGGAGGCGGTATGTTTCTCGAGCGAGTTGAGATGGTTGGTTTTCGCGGTATTAACCGTTTGTCGTTAATGCTTGAGCAAAACAACGTGCTGATTGGCGAAAATGCCTGGGGTAAATCCAGCCTGTTAGATGCGCTGACCTTGTTACTTTCCCCGCACAGGGAGCTGTACCATTTTGTTCGCGAAGATTTCTACTTTCCCCCTGGCGAGCTGCATGGGCGAGAGAGTCACCTGCAAATTATCCTGACCTTCCGCGAGGCGGCGTCTGGCCACCATTTAGGACGGCGGTATCGTAATCTTTCCCCGGTTTGGGTGGAAGGGAACGACGGCTTTCATCGTATTTATTACCGTCTGGAAGGAGAGCTTGGGGATGAAGGGACGGTTTTAACCCTGCGAAGCTTTCTTAATGCCCACGGCCAGCCGCTGGCGCTGGACGAAATTGACGACATGGCCATGAATATCACACGGCTGAACCCCGTGCTGCGCCTCAGGGATGCCAGATTCATGCGGCGACTGCGCAACGGCAGCATGCCCGAAATGCCGGAAACGGAGCTGACCGCGCGCCAGCTCGATTTCCTGGCGCGAGAGCTGGTATCAAGGCCGCAAAACCTTACCGATGCGCAGCTACGGCAGGGGCTGTCGGCCATGGTGCAGCTGCTTGAACACTATTTCTCTGAACAAGGCGCGATAGCTCACCAGCGGCTGATGCGACGACGCTCTCATGATGAGCAGCGCAGCTGGCGCTATCTGGATGTGATCAACCGCATGATCGACAAGCCCGGCAGCCGTTCGCATCGGATGATCCTGCTGGGCATGTTTTCCACGTTGCTGCAGGCGAAGGGGAGTATTGCGCTCGACAGGGACGCTCGCCCCTTGCTGCTGGTGGAAGATCCTGAAACTCGTTTGCACCCGATTATGCTCTCTGTTGCCTGGCACTTGCTGAATTTGCTGCCGCTGCAAAAAATTACTACGACAAATTCCGGAGAGTTGCTCTCGTTGACGCCGGTAGAACAGGTTTGTCGGCTGGTGCGTGAATCCTCCCGGGTAGCTGCATGGCGGTTAGGACCGGGCGGCATGAACGCGGAGGACAGCCGGCGAATTGCTTTTCACATTCGTTTTAACCGCGCGTCCTCGCTTTTTGCTCGCTGCTGGTTGCTGGTAGAAGGCGAGACCGAAGTGTGGGTGATGAACGAACTGGCGCGGCAGTGTGGACATCATTTCGATGCTGAAGGCGTGAAGGTTATCGAGTTTGCACAATCCGGCCTGCGCCCGCTGATTAAATTCGCTCGCAGGATGGGCATTGAATGGCATGTGCTGGTGGACGGGGATGATGCCGGTAAAAAATATGCGGCAACCGTACGCGGCTTGCTGGACAACGACCGCGATCGGGAGCGTGAACATTTGACGGCGTTACCTGCGCTGGATATGGAGCATTTTATGTATCGGCAGGGTTTTTCAGATGTGTTTCATCGCGTGGCTCAGTTGCCCGAAAATGTGCCGATGAATTTGCGCAGGATTATTACCAAAGCGATTCATCGCTCGTCAAAGCCGGATTTAGCCATCGAAGTGGCGCTGGAAGCCGGGCGCCGGGGCGTGGATGCGGTCCCGCCTTTACTGAGGAAAATGTTCTCCAGGGTACTCTGGCTGGCGCGTGGCCGGGCGGATTAGCGCCCGGCTGATAATGCAGATTTAGAAATGACTGTTGATGCTGCTCATCATACCGTCGAGCAGTTCATAGCGGCGGCGATACTCCGCACGTTTTTTGCTGGCAATATCTTCCAGCGGTTTGCGTTCCACGCAGGACGGTAGGGCAAACAGGCCATCGGCGCGAGGTTCGCCGCTCATGGACTGCCAGAAACTGTCATAGTCTGCATGTAGACTGTCTTTTTTCTTCTTCTCGTAGCGCCATGAACGGTAAATATGCGTGCTGTTGCCTACGGCCAGAATGCGCTCTGCGTCGAAAAGTTTTGCCAGTTCACACGCAACCTCAAGCAGTATGCGTTTAGGGAACAATCCGTGGCAGGCTTTAGTTGCAGCCTGTATAGCTTCATGAGGCACCCAGGGTTTTGCGCCCTGCAGGCAGCCAATAAAGAAAGTGTTCTTACCTTCGAACTGGTTGAGCGTGAAGGTTATGCGCGCCAGGGGAACGCCCTCTTCATTACAGAAATTAAGGAAGGCTTCACCTTCTTTACCTTCTATATCGTGCGAGGTGAGATCGATAAACATCAACTCGTTGTTTTTACCTACCAGCGAGGCCAGACGGTAACCTTCGGTAGAGAAATGCCCGTTAAGTAACTTTTTCGGCATTTTCTCGGCAATTTTCTGGTAGTGGTAAGCGATAGTATCCCGCGTATCCTTACGTTTCAGCGGCATCGCAAGGTAAGGGCGATGCAGTCGGCATGGCAGACCCGGTTGAGCGTTCAGCATGTTGGCAAGATGTGGCTGGCTTGCCAGGTTTTTCATCAGGCTGGCGGTATACACCGGCATCGCCAGCGAGCGTAAAATAAACTTGCGGCGGTAAGCCTTCTTGCCCCAGGATGCTCCCGGCTGCCACTCCCCCGTCGCGAGGGAAAGGAAGAGTTTCCAGCCTGTTTGAGGCAGGGTTTCGGTAACATGCGCGGCAGCGATCTGGGACATAATAACAACCTGATATTCGGGAAAGATGGCACTATTTCAGCACGCCGGATGTCAACCGACGTTCAATAACTGTTACATATCTTCACATTGTGCAGTTTGTTTAAGAACCGTTTAATCATGCGTTAGCTATTTCAGGATTTATATGAAAATTAAGGGAAAATTTAAAAAACGTTATTGGCTTTACGCGCTGTTGGTGGTGATATTTTTCCTCTGGCTTTGGCAGTTTTTGCATGCGCCAGCCCCACAATATCAAACGATGATCGTGCGTAAGGCTTCGCTTCAGCAAAGCGTTCTGGCAACCGGAAAGCTCGATGCCGTACGCAAAGTTGACGTCGGGGCGCAGGTGAGCGGGCAGTTAAAAACGCTGTCAGTTAGCATTGGCGATAAAGTGAAAAAAGATCAGCTTTTGGGGGTTATCGATCCCGAACAGGCAGAAAACCAGGTCAAAGAGGTTGAAGCCACGCTGATGGAGCTGCGTGCCCAGCGCATGCAGTCCGAGGCCGAAAGTAAACTTGCCGCGGTGACGCTCTCCCGCCAGCAGGCACTGGCAAAAACTCAGGCGGTATCCCGCCAGGATCTTGATAAAGCGGCAACCGATTTGGCGGTAAAACAGGCGCAGATTGGCACCATTGACGCTCAAATTAAACGCAATCAGGCCTCTTTGAGCACCGCGAAAACTAACCTCGAGTTCACCCGTATCGTCGCGCCAATGGCGGGGGAAGTGACGCAGATCACAACGCTGCAGGGGCAAACCGTGATTGCCGCGCAACAGGCGCCAAATATTCTGACGCTGGCGGATTTAAGCACCATGCTGGTGAAGGCGCAGGTTTCTGAGGCCGATGTTATCCACCTCAAGCCGGGCCAGAAAGCCTGGTTTACGGTACTTGGCGACCCGATGACGCGCTATGAAGGAGTGCTGAAAGATATTCTGCCGACGCCAGACAAAGTCAATGAGGCTATTTTCTATAATGCGCGTTTCGAGGTGCCGAATCCGAAGGGCATTCTGCGCCTGGATATGACTGCTCAGGTGCATATTCAACTCGGCGGCGTAAAAGATGTGCTGACGATTCCGCTGGCCGCGTTGGGCGAGCCGATTGGTGATAATCGCTATAACATCACGGTGCTGCGCAATGGGGAAACCAAAACCCGTGAGATAACTATCGGTATGCGTAACGACACGCAGGTTCAGGTCGTTAACGGGCTGGAAGAAGGCGAAGAGGTGGTGACTGGTCGCGCCAATGCCGGGAGTGGCAAATGACGGCGCTGCTTGAATTAAAGGACATTCGTCGCAGCTACCCATCTGGTGAAGAGCAGGTTGAGGTGCTGAAGGGCGTCAGCCTGACGATTGAAGCCGGGGAAATGGTGGCGATTGTCGGCGCGTCCGGTTCCGGTAAATCGACGCTAATGAACATCCTCGGGTGCCTGGATAAACCCAGCAGCGGCAGCTATAAAGTGGCGGGGGTGGATGTGTCGGGGCTGGATAACGATGCGCTGGCGACGCTGCGTCGCGAGCATTTCGGCTTTATCTTCCAGCGTTATCACCTGCTTTCTCACCTTAATGCTTCGCAAAATGTTGAAGTCCCTGCGGTGTACGCCGGGACAACCAGGGCCCAGCGTCAGCAGCGTGCGCATGAATTGCTTGGGCGTTTGGGGCTAAAGGAGCGGGTGGAATATCTGCCTTCGCAGCTTTCTGGCGGGCAGCAACAGCGCGTCAGTATCGCCCGCGCGTTGATGAACGGTGGCCAGGTGATTCTGGCGGATGAGCCCACGGGTGCGCTGGATAGCCATTCCGGCGAAGAGGTGATCGCCACGCTGAAGCAGCTTTGTGAGCGTGGGCATACGGTGATTATCGTGACTCACGATCCGGCCGTGGCGGCGCAGGCTCAGCGTATTATTGAAATTCGCGACGGAGAAATTATCAGTAATCCTCCGCCTGTTCATCAGCCGGCCGCGCGGAAGGTTGAAAATCAGGCTCTGCGGAGCGGCTCGTCAATACAGCAACTCATCAGTAGCTTCCGCGAGGCGCTCGGTATGGCCTGGCTGGCGATGGCTGCGAACAAGATGCGCACGCTGCTAACCATGCTTGGCATTATTATTGGCATTGCCTCAGTGGTCTCTATTGTTGTGGTGGGCGATGCCGCTAAGCAGATGGTGCTGGAGGATATTCGTTCTATCGGCACCAATACTATCGACGTCTACCCCGGTAAAGATTTTGGTGATGACAATCCGCAGTTCCAGCAGGCATTAAAATATGATGATTTGCTGGCTATCGGCCAGCAGCCCTGGGTGAGTTCGGCCACGCCTTCTATTTCCAGCAATTTACGCCTTCGCTACGGCAACGTGGATGCGGCGGCCAGCGTCAATGGCGTCAGCGGCGACTATTTTGATGTTTACGGCATGACCATAAGCCAGGGCGCGAGCTTTAACGACGAGCAGATGAAGGGCCGTGCGCAGGTTGTGGTGCTGGATGCCAATAGCAAAAGACAGCTTTTCCCGAACAAAAGTGATGTTGTCGGGGAAGTTGTGCTAGTAGGCAATATGCCCGCCACGGTGATTGGCGTGGCGGAAGAGAAACAATCGATGTTCGGCAGCAGCAAAGTGCTGCGCGTCTGGCTGCCTTATAACACGATGGCCGGGCGAGTAATGGGGCAGAGCTGGCTCAACTCAATAACGGTGCGTGTTAAAGAAGGGTATGACAGCCACGAAGCCGAGCAGCAGCTTAATCGCCTGCTGTCGCTGCGTCACGGCAAGAAAGACTTTTTCACCTATAACATGGACGGGCTGTTGAAAACGGCGGAAAAGACCACACGTACTCTTCAGATGTTCCTGACGCTGGTGGCGGTTATTTCGCTGTTGGTCGGGGGGATTGGGGTCATGAATATTATGCTGGTGTCGGTCACTGAACGTACCAAAGAGATCGGTATCCGTATGGCGGTGGGCGCGCGAGCCAGCGATGTGCTGCAGCAGTTTTTAATTGAGGCGGTGCTGGTTTGTCTGGTCGGTGGCGCGCTGGGGATATCGCTGTCGCTGGTTATCGCGTTCACGCTGCAGCTGGTGCTGCCGGGCTGGCAGATAGGTTTCTCGCCGGTGGCGCTGCTGACCGCGTTTGGCTGCTCCACGGCAACGGGTGTGCTCTTTGGCTGGTTGCCGGCCAGAAACGCGGCACGCCTGAACCCTATCGATGCATTAGCCCGTGAGTAATCCCGGCGGTTGGTCATAAAAATGCCAGCCTTATGGGCTGGCATTTTATTTGCGGGATGTACACAATCAATGGGGAACTACGCGACCGCTTCCGCCTCGTGGGGAACGATCAGGCTGGCATGGTTGCCTTTAGGTCCCTGATGCACATCAAACCTGACAAGCTGTCCGGCTTTTAGCGTTCTGTATCCGTCCATTTGAATGGTGGAGTAGTGGGCGAAGATGTCTTCGCCGCCGCCTTCCGGGCAGATGAAACCGAACCCTTTGGCGTTATTGAACCATTTAACAGTACCCGTCTCCATGCTTCGACATCCTTCGTAACTCTTAATAGTGAGATGGAATCAACCGGTGGGTAAGGGCGGGCTGTTCAAAACCTCGCCAACTCACCCCGCTACAATGTAGATATTTTATACACTGCGTCAAGCGTCTGGCGGGGCAGGTAAGGCAACAATGAGTCAAAAATTTGAAGCAGTTAACGCTATTGCTATTAATGTGATGTAGCTCGCTTACGGAGATTCGTCACGGGATCGAATACGTTGTCATACGTTTGCGAAAAGCGTATTACACTCAATATAAGGCCTTGCCTGACAGTATGTTGGGCTTCAACAAACGATGATAAATCGCAATGGGTAAGACGAACGACTGGTTGGACTTTGACCAAATGGCGGCGGATAAACTGCGCGAAACGCTAAAACCGCCCTCCATGTATAAAGTTATACTGATGAACGATGACTACACGCCAATGGAATTTGTTATTGACGTACTGCAAAAGTTCTTTTCTTATGATGTTGAACGTGCCACGCAGTTGATGCTCACGGTTCACTATCAGGGTAAAGCTATCTGTGGCATCTTTACTGCAGAAGTAGCGGAAACCAAAGTGGCGTTAGTGAACCAGTATGCAAGGGAGAACGAGTACCCGTTGCTGTGTACGCTAGAAAAAGCCTGACAAGGCCGATAATTTGGGGAGGTGCCTATGCTCAATCAAGAACTGGAACTCAGTTTAAACATGGCTTTCGCCAGAGCGCGCGAGCACCGACATGAGTTTATGACCGTCGAGCATCTGTTACTGGCATTGCTCAGTAACCCATCTGCCCGCGAAGCGCTGGAAGCGTGTTCTGTGGACATGGTGGCGCTGCGACAGGAACTCGAAGCCTTCATCGAACAAACTACGCCGGTCCTGCCACCCAACGTTGAAGAGCGCGACACGCAGCCGACGCTCAGCTTCCAGCGTGTGCTGCAGCGAGCGGTGTTCCACGTGCAGTCCTCCGGGCGCAGTGAAGTGACCGGCGCCAACGTGCTGGTTGCCATTTTCAGCGAGCAGGAATCCCAGGCAGCCTATCTGCTGCGCAAACATGAAGTGAGCCGCCTCGACGTGGTGAACTTTATCTCTCACGGCACGCGTAAAGACGAACCGAATCAGTCTTCGGGTTCTGAAAATCCGGTCAACGAAGAGCAAGCAGGCGGGGAGGAACGTATGGAAAACTTCACCACCAATCTTAATCAGCTTGCGCGCGTGGGCGGGATTGATCCGCTGATTGGCCGCGATAAAGAGCTGGAGCGTGCTATTCAGGTTCTGTGCCGTCGCCGTAAAAATAACCCGCTGCTGGTCGGTGAATCAGGTGTGGGTAAAACGGCGATTGCCGAAGGGCTGGCGTGGCGAATTGTGCAGGGTGATGTGCCGGAAGTGATGGCCGACTGCACCATCTACTCTCTGGATATCGGTTCTCTGCTGGCTGGTACCAAATACCGCGGCGATTTTGAAAAACGTTTTAAAGCGCTGCTGAAACAGCTTGAGCAGGATCAAAATAGCATCCTGTTTATCGATGAAATCCACACCATTATTGGCGCGGGCGCGGCTTCCGGTGGCCAGGTCGACGCCGCTAACCTGATTAAACCGCTGCTTTCCGGCGGTAAAATTCGGGTGATTGGCTCGACGACTTATCAGGAGTTCAGCAACATCTTCGAAAAAGATCGTGCCCTGGCGCGCCGCTTCCAGAAGATTGATATTACTGAGCCAAGCGTTGAAGAAACGGTGCAGATCATCAACGGGCTGAAACCGAAATACGAAGCGCACCACGATGTTCGCTATACCGCGAAGGCGATTCGCGCGGCGGTTGAACTGGCGGTGAAATACATCAATGACAGGCATCTGCCGGATAAGGCTATCGACGTTATTGATGAGGCGGGCGCACGTAGCCGCCTGATGCCGGTCAGCAAGCGTAAGAAAACCGTTAACGTGGCGGACATCGAAACCGTAGTCGCCCGCATTGCGCGCATCCCGGAAAAAAGCGTTTCCGCGAGCGATCGCGATACGCTGAAAAGCCTGGGCGATCGCCTGAAAATGCTGGTGTTTGGCCAGGATAAAGCGATTGAAGCGTTGACCGAAGCGATCAAGATGAGCCGCGCCGGTTTGGGGCAGGATCATAAGCCCGTTGGTTCGTTCCTGTTCGCTGGCCCTACCGGGGTTGGTAAAACTGAAGTCACGGTACAACTAGCGAAGTCGCTGGGCATTGAGCTGCTGCGCTTTGATATGTCTGAGTACATGGAACGCCATACCGTAAGCCGCCTGATTGGTGCCCCTCCAGGCTATGTTGGTTTCGATCAGGGCGGGCTGCTGACGGACGCGGTGATTAAGCATCCGCATGCTGTTCTGTTGCTCGATGAAATCGAAAAAGCGCACCCGGATGTCTTCAATCTGCTGTTGCAGGTGATGGACAACGGTACGCTGACAGATAATAACGGGCGTAAGGCGGACTTCCGTAACGTGATTCTGGTGATGACCACCAACGCCGGGGTACGGGAAACCGAACGTAAATCTATCGGGCTTATCCGCCAGGATAACAGCACCGATGCGATGGAAGAGATCAAAAAGATCTTTACGCCGGAGTTCCGTAACCGTCTCGACAACATTATCTGGTTCAACCATCTCTCCACCGAGGTGATTCATCAGGTAGTGGATAAATTTATCGTCGAGCTCCAGGTTCAGCTGGATCAGAAAGGCGTTTCGCTGGAAGTTAGCCAGGAAGCGCGTGACTGGCTGGCAGAGAAGGGCTATGACCGTGCAATGGGCGCTCGCCCAATGGCGCGGGTCATTCAGGACAGCCTGAAAAAACCGCTGGCCAACGAACTGCTGTTCGGCAGCCTGGTTGACGGTGGGCAGGTCACCGTTGCGCTGGATAAAGACCAGCAGCAGCTGACCTACAGCTTCGTGAGTGCCCAGAAACACAAGCCGGAAGCGGCGCACTAGTGCCGTGAAACGAGCATAAAAAAGGCCGGGCATTGCCCGGCCTTTCTATTACAACTAACTCTCAACGCCGCCCATCTCAGGCCGCGGAATAAAAACTATCAACGGCTACGGAAGACAATGCGGCCTTTGCTCAGGTCGTACGGGGTCAGCTCAACGGTGACTTTGTCGCCCGTCAGAATGCGGATGTAGTTTTTGCGCATTTTACCGGAGATATGAGCGGTAACCACGTGCCCGTTTTCCAGCTCAACGCGGAACATGGTGTTAGGTAACGTATCAAGTACGGTACCCTGCATTTCAATATTGTCTTCTTTGGCCATCTAATCCTCTGGGGTATCACTACCGTAGTTTGAACCGGCAAGATAATGCCGAAGTTCGCTTATCATGTAAAGAATTGTTGGTGAAATCACCAGTGAAAGTGCATTTTGCTTATTACCCGCCGGTCACCCGCTTGCCGCATGGCAACGGCTGCGATGACAAACGCAAGGAGATAAATGAGAGGGTATTCCCTTAAACAATAAATCCCAGATAACGGCGGGGTAGCAGGCAAAAGCCACTTAGCGGCGCTAATTATAACACCCTCACATAAAATGTGTTGTTAAACATTATTGCTCAAGCGTCTGTGGAACCCAGCAATGAGAGCCTAAATGTTGCGGGCGAAGTTCCGCTAATGCTTGCAGATACTCCCGACGGGGAATTTCAATCACGCCCAGTGAAGCCGTGTGTTCATTTAATACCTGGCAGTCGATCAATTTGCCACCGTGGCGAATAAAGTGCTGACAGAAAACCAGCAGCGCCGTTTTGGAGGCATTCACCCGGCGGCTAAACATGGATTCGCCGCAAAATAATGCCCCCTGCGCCACGCCGTACATGCCGCCCACCAGCTCTTTTCCTTCCCATACTTCAATGGAATGAGCATGGCCTAATTCATGCAGCCGCAAATAGGCTTCTACAATGTCAGCGGTGATCCAGGTGCCTTCATTACGGTCGCTTGCGCAGCCGTAGAGTACGCGCTCAAAAGCATGGTTGAGCGTGATGGTGTAAGGCGAAGTGCGGTGAAAGCGCTTCATGCTGCGGCTAAGGTGAAACTGTTCCGGGTAAAGAATGGCACGGGGATCGGGCGACCACCACAAAATAGGATCGCCGGGAGAAAACCACGGAAAGATACCTCGCTGATAGGCCATCAGCAGACGTGCGGGGGTCAGGTCGCCGCCAAGCGCCAGTAACCCATTAGGTTCACGCAACGCCCCTTCCGGTGAAGGAAAGGCAATCGAGTCACGAGACAGCTGTACCAGGCGCATGACGACCAATACTCCAGAGCAATAGAGCAATAATAAATTGATAAACCCGTCATACTTCAAGCTGCAGGTGCGTGGACTGCACCCGTTATTCGGCTCATCCATGAGCCTCACCCTGAAGGGCCGCTGCGAGCAACGTTCAAATCTGTTCCCGACAGATTTGTTACACAAGTCACATAGTTAGCTATGCTCCTGGGGACTTACGGTCTTGCCGCCTGCCTGCAACTCGAATTATTTAGGGTTATACATAGTTTATCAGGAACGCCTACAGGCGCTGGCGAAATTGATAATAACGTCCACCGGACGCCATTAATTCGGCGTGATTACCTTGCTCAATTATTTGCCCGTTGTCCATCACAATTATGCTGTCAAAAGCGTTCAAACCGCGCAGGCGGTGAGTGACCATCAGCACAGTTTTATCTCTGGTGACTTCAGCTAACAAATCAAGTATTTGGCGCTCTGTTTCTGCATCCAGGCCTTCGGTAGGTTCATCCAGCAGCATAAGAGGAGCGTTATGCAATATTGCTCTGGCAATCGCAAGGCGACGAAGTTCCCCGCCAGAAAGCTGACGACCACCTTCGCCGAGCCAGCTATTAAGCCCGCCGTCTTCAAGCAATTTTTCAAGTCCTACCTGAGTCAGGGCGATGCTGAGTTGCTCATCGTTGGCTTCTGGAGACGCCAGTAAAAGGTTATCGCGAAGTGTGGCACTAAACAGGTGTACGCGCTGCGGGACTACACTCGTAGCTTTGCGCAGAGTGGCTTCATCAAAAGCGCTAAGGGCTATGTCGTTAAGTTGAATATCGCCCTGCTGAGCATCCCAAGCGCGCGTTAGCAATTGCAGTAAAGTGGATTTACCGCAGCCGGTTTTACCGAGGATCGCTACTCTCTGCCCAGCGCTGACAGACAGTGAAATGTCTTTCAGTGCCGGCTGGCTCTGGCCTGGATAGGTAAAGTTCAGCCCGCGAACGTCCAGAGCAGCCTGCCGTTGCTCGGGCTGCGTTGCTTCGGGAAAAATAACTTCGGGTGTCTGGCTGGTGATTTGCGTCACGCGGAGCGCGGAGGCAATGACCTGGCCAAGATGCTGAAAGGCGCCGGTAACCGGGGACATCGCTTCAAAAGCGGCCAGGGCACAAAAGACGAACAGGGCAATCAGCGCGCCGGGAGACTGGCTCTCGCCGACACCTGCAGAAGCCATCCACAGCATCGTCAGCACGGCAATACCGCTGATGAGCAGCATGACAGCCTGCGACAGAGCAGTTAGCCCGGCCTGGCGTCGTTGTGCTTCCTGCCAGCTGTTTTCTGTGGCATCTAACTGTTCGCGTGCGCGGTTTGCTGCGCCGAAAATGGTTAATTCCGCGTGGCTTTGCAGCCAGGAGGTTAGCTGTTGGCGATAGTTACCGCGTTGAACGGTTAGCGCTTCTCCGGTTGGCTGCCCGGCGCGGTAGAACAGCGGCGGTAACAAGATAAGCGTCGCGAGTAAAATTCCTCCAAGCGTTAAGGCGAGGGAAACATCAAGGAAACTCAGACCAAAAGTGACCACCAGGATCACCACAAACGCGCCGACCAGCGGGGATATAACCCGTAAATAAAGGTGATCGAGCGTATCGACATCTGCCACGACGCGATTGAGCAATTCTCCCTGGCGAAAGCGCGCCAGTCCGGCAGGGGAGAGGGGGAGCAGCTTGCTAAAGGTTGAAACGCGTAAATGCTGCAGGACGCGGAAGGTGGCATCGTGGCTGACCAGACGCTCAAAATAGCGACCCGCAGTGCGGGTGATAGCCGCTCCGCGAACGCCTGCAGCAGGTAGCATATAGTTAAAGCTGTAGAGCCCGGCTACGCCCACCACGGCCGAGGCAGAAAGGAACCAGCCGGAAAGCGTTAACAGGCCAATGCTGGCAAGCAGCGTGATAATCGCCAGCACAACGCCTAAAGACAGTAACCATTTGTGGCGACGATAAAGCGCCAGATAAGGCAGCAATGCGCGCATTAAATCTCCTCCTGGCGGCTTGCCAGTAATACAGCAAAGGGGCCTTCTTCAGCGGAGAGCTGTTCGAAGTTTCCCTGCTGAACAATCTGTCCGTTACGCATCACCCAAATTTGATCCCAACTGCTGATGTAGTCGAGTTGGTGAGTCACCATCAGCGTGGTTTGTTTGTGGGACGCTTCCGTGAGCGCTTCCATTACGCGCTGTTCGCTGTGAGCATCCAGGCTTGCGGCAGGCTCATCCAGCAGCAAAATACCGCAAGGGGACAACAACGCTCTGGCAACGGCCACTCGCTGCGCCTGACCCACGGATAAACGGATAGATTGATCGCCGATTGGGGTGTCAATTCCTTCTGGCAACTGCGGCAGGAACTCTGTCACCGACGCTTTATCCAGAGCGGCCTGTAAACGAGCGTCGTCAGCTTCTGGCATCCCAAGAAGTACGTTGCCACGTAGGGTAGCCGCCGGTAGCTGCGGGTTTTGTCCCACCCAGCTAAGCTGCGTACGCCACCATTCAGGTGAAAGCTGTGCCAGCTCGACGCCATTGACCAGCAACTGCCCCTGATAGGGCAGGAAGCCGGACAGGACATTTAGCAGGGAGCTTTTGCCCGCACCGCTTTGGCCCACCAGGGCCACGCGTTGCCCGGCGGGAAGCATGAAATTCAGCGGCCCGGCCAGCACTTTCCCCTCTGCGGACAGAATTGACATCTCTCGGGCTTCAAGAGTAAAAGTCCCGTTGCCTGAAAGCTGCACGGTGCCTTGCTCGGGATGTTGCAGCGGTGCGTCGAGGAAGGTCTTGAGGGTCTCTGCCGCGCCCACGGCCTGAGCCCTGGCGTGATAGAAGGTACCCATATCACGTAGAGGCTGGAAAAACTCAGGCGCAAGAATGAGTGACAGGAAGCCAGCGAATAGCGTCACTCCGGTTCCGTAGTGGCCGAAATTGAGCTCGCCCAGGTAAGAGAAGCCGAAATAGACGGCCACCACGGCGATAGATAACGAGGCGAAAAACTCCAGCACGCCGGAAGAAAGAAAGGCCATACGCAGCACTTCCATGGTGCGCTGACGAAAGTCCTGGCTTGCCGCACGAATATTTTCAGTTTCCGCCGCACCGCGGTTAAATACCCTGAGTGTTTCCATCCCACGAAGACGATCGAGGAAATGGCCGCTGAGCCTTGCCAGCGCCTGGAAATTACGGCGGTTCGCATCGGCTGCGCCCATGCCTACCAGCGCCATGAAAATGGGGATAAGCGGCGCGGTGCCCAGCAAAATGAGTGCTGCTGCCCAGTTGATCGGGAAAATGGCAATAATAATCAGCAGAGGCACCATGACCGCCAGCGACATCTGCGGCAGGTAGCGCGCATAGTAGTCGTGCATGTCTTCTATTTGCTCAAGTACCAACGTCGCCCAGCTGCCGACGGGTTTGCCCTGAATCCAGGCAGGACCTGCCTGATGCAATCTGTCGAGTACCTGGCGGCGAATTTCCTGGCGAATGTGCAGCCCTGCGTGGAATCCGACCTTTTCGCGCAGCCACACGACCCACGCGCGCAGCACAAATACCAGAACCAGCAAAATAAACGGCATGAGCAGTGCTTCACGCGGAATATTTTCCATGATCATGTGCTGGAGAATGCGGGCAAGCAGCCAGGCCTGGGCGACAATCAGTAAACCACTGACCAAACCGAGCAGACGTGACAAGCCGAGCCAACGGCGAGAGATAAGACTTTGCTGCTTTAGCCAGAGGCTAAGTTCTTGCTGACGGGTTTTATTCATCGCGTGCCAGATGCTGGTAGAAGAAGGAATTCTCAGGCAATTTTGACAGGCAATGTTACATGGCAGAAACAAGAAAGGCGACCTGCAAGGCCGCCTTTTTTAACATCTTTAAATTATTTACACTGTTCGGCCAGGCCGTCGAGATAGCGCTCGGCGTCCAGAGCAGCCATACAGCCGGTTCCGGCGGAGGTAATGGCCTGACGATAAATATGATCCATCACATCGCCCGCGGCAAATACGCCCGGAATGCTGGTCTGCGTGGCGTTGCCGTGGATGCCGGACTGCACTTTAATGTAGCCGTTTTCCAGCTCCAGTTGACCGTTGAAGATGGCGGTGTTCGGGCTGTGACCAATAGCCACAAACAGGCCGGCGACTTCCAGCTCTTCGGTAATATCGGTGTTTTGCGTGTCGCGCAGGCGAAGACCGCTGACGCCCATTTGATCGCCTGTGACTTCTTCCAGCGTGCGGTGGGTGTGCAGCACAATGTTGCCATTCTGCACTTTATCCATCAGACGGTTAATCAGGATCTTCTCCGCACGGAAGCTGTCGCGGCGGTGGATCAAATGCACTTCTGAGGCGATGTTGGCCAGATAAAGCGCTTCTTCAACTGCGGTATTCCCGCCGCCGATAACCGCGACTTTCTGGTTGCGATAGAAGAAACCGTCACAGGTGGCGCAGGCAGAAACGCCGCGGCCTTTGAAGGCTTCTTCGGAAGGCAGGCCAAGGTAGCGTGCAGATGCGCCGGTCGCGATGATCAGCGCGTCACAGGTATATTCGCCGCTGTCGCCCACCAGGCGGAAAGGACGGTTCTGCAGATCGACACTGGTGATGTGGTCGAACAGAATTTCAGTTTCGAACTTAGCCGCATGCTCGTGCATACGTTCCATCAGTAACGGACCAGTCAGGTCGTTAGGATCGCCAGGCCAGTTTTCGACTTCGGTTGTGGTGGTCAGCTGACCGCCTTTTTCCATCCCGGTAATCAGAACCGGTTTTAAGTTGGCGCGTGCAGCATAGACCGCTGCGGTATAGCCCGCAGGGCCGGAGCCAAGAATAAGCAGCTTACTGTGTTTAGCTGTGCCCATGAGATCCTCATTGAACGTTTACAGACAATGGGGATGATTGTAGGGAATTCGTTGCATTAAAAAAAGAGTGCAGCAATGTTGTTAACGATGTGTGTCATTGATGCTGCCTATAAGCCCAATGAATATCGCCGTCATGTGCATAAATAATCATTGTAATAGCACGGTAATCACGGGGCGAAAATGATGAATAATCATCAGCCAAAAGGAATATCTGGCACGTTCCACTAAAAATAGATGTTTTGCTTTGACAATCCCCTAAGCATTTGCGAAAACATTCGAGGAAGAAAAACATTTGGTGATGTGGAAGCCGCGTGCTCTCGCGCAAACCTGATGCAAATTTACCGAGTTATTGAAATTTACGCATGACGTGGACAGACGCTATGCGTGATGTCGATAGCAGCCGCAAGGCATCGGTCTTCTCACGTACACCCTGAACATTGACGTCACCAGGGTTATGGCAGGTGAAGGAAGGAATAGAGAGAGACAATAATAATGGTAGATAGCAAGAAGCGCCCGGGCAAAGATCTCGACCGTATCGATCGCAATATTCTCAACGAATTGCAAAAGGATGGGCGCATTTCTAACGTTGAGCTTTCCAAGCGTGTTGGGCTTTCGCCGACGCCGTGCCTTGAGCGCGTTCGTCGTCTGGAACGTCAGGGTTTTATTCAGGGCTATACGGCGCTGTTAAACCCGCATTATCTGGATGCCTCGCTGCTGGTATTTGTTGAGATTACTCTGAATCGTGGCGCCCCGGATGTGTTTGAGCAATTTAACGCCGCAGTGCAGAAACTTGAAGAAATTCAAGAGTGTCATCTCGTATCCGGTGATTTCGACTACTTGTTGAAAACACGCGTGCCGGATATGTCGGCGTATCGTAAACTCTTAGGTGAGACCCTGCTGCGTCTGCCGGGCGTGAACGACACCCGTACTTATGTTGTCATGGAAGAGGTCAAACAGAGTAACCGTTTGGTCATTAAGACCCGTTAATACGGGCCAGGTGCAAAATTGGCGTATTTTGGTTACACTCCTGGGAATCCATACAGCAACAGCTCCGGCAGGCCGCCGGTGCTGTTGTCTCCATTGAGTTTAAGGACCTGGAGAGCCTTTCTTGAGCCAGGAATATACCGAAGATAAAGAAGTAACATTGCGGAAACTGAGCAGCGGGCGCCGTTTACTCGAGGCTTTGCTGATCCTTGTCGCCTTATTCGCCATCTATTTGATGGTTGCCTTGTTAAGCTTTAACCCCTCAGACCCCAGTTGGTCGCAAACCGCATGGCATGAGCCAATCCATAATCTGGGTGGCGCGCCGGGAGCGTGGTTTGCCGATACGCTGTTCTTCATTTTTGGCGTGATGGCCTACACCATTCCGGTGATCATCATCGGTGGCTGTTGGTTCACCTGGCGCCAGCGCGGCAGTGAAGAGTTCATCGATTATTTTGCCGTTTCGCTGCGCCTAATCGGCGTCCTTGCGATGGTGTTGACCTCATGCGGGCTGGCGGCCATCAATGCGGACGATATCTGGTATTTCGCTTCGGGCGGCGTGCTGGGCAGCTTGCTTAGCACCGCGATGATGCCGCTGTTGAACAGCAGCGGTGGCACAATTGCGCTGCTTTGCGTTTGGGCCGCGGGCCTGACACTGTTCACCGGCTGGTCATGGGTCAGCATCGCCGAGAAACTCGGTAGCGCAGTGCTTACCGTGCTGACTTTTGCCAGCAACCGCACCCGTCGGGATAACACCTGGCAGGATGAGGATGAATACGAAGAAGAGCATGACGCAGACGTAGCGCCGCAGGTTTCTGCTGAGAAACGCGAATCCCGTCGTGCGCGTATTTTACGCGGTGCACTTGCGCGCAAGCAGCGCCTGTCACAGAAGTTTGCTAATCCTAACGGTCGCAAAACGGATGCTGCATTGTTCTCTGGCAAACGTATGGACGATGCTGAAGACGACGTGTTGTTCAGCGCGCGTGGGGTAGAAGCCGATCCGAACGATGTACTGTTCTCCGGGCATAAAGCGACTTTGCCTGAAGATCAGGAATACGATCCGCTGTTCAGTGGACATTCTGCCGTTGAACCTATAGCTGCTGCGGTCGCGGCGACAACGGCTAATCAGTCTTGGGCTGCGCCAGTACCGCCGGTTGCGCCAATGCCGCCAGTATCAACACCGGCACCTGCTGTTGACGCTGAGCCTGCTGCCCCAGCGATTGCCTGGGAACCGGCACCGACAACGGTCACACCAGAACCGGTTATTGCGCCAGCCCCGGATCATTACACTTCGCCGCACCCGGCAAGCATACAACAGCAGATTGTGCCTGAGACACATCAAAGCTGGTCTGAACCTGTTGTGCCAGTGGCTCAGCCAGTCGTTGAACCACAGCCTGCGCCTGAGCCGGTAGAAGAGGTGAAATACGTTCGCCCGCCGATGTACCACTTTGAAGAAGTCGAAGAGAAGCGAGCTCGCGAACGTGAACAGCTTGCGGCGTGGTACCAACCAGTCAATGAGCCAAAGCCTGATCCTTACAACTATGCGCCTGTAAAATCTGTGACACCGGAGCAGGCTCAACCTTCGATACCGACACCTGCGCCCGTTTCCGCGCCGTTATCGGCACCCGAAATGCCAGTGTCGGATGTAACGCAGGCTGCCTCAGGTGTTCAGCAGGCAGTAAAAACTGCGGCGACTGCGGCAGCATTTTCACCCGTATTCAGTATCGCCAGTGATGCGCCACGTCCGCAGGTAAAAGAAGGCATTGGCCCTCAACTGCCGCGCCCAAACCGGGTACGCGTTCCAACTCGTCGTGAACTGGCGTCCTACGGCATAAAACTGCCTTCCCAGCGAATGGCTGAAGAGCAGGCAAGACTCGCTGAGAACCAGCAGTCTGAAGACGATTACGGCGATGAAGGCGATGCGCTGCAGCAGCACGAACTGGCCCGCCAGTTTGCAGCTCAGCAACAGCAACGCTATGGCGAAGAATACGAAGACGAAAGCTGGTCTGAAGAACAGCAGGCTGAGGCGGAAGAAGCGGAACTTGCGCGTCAGTTTGCTGCGCAGCAGCAACAGCGCTACAGCGAGCAGCCGCAGCAAAATAATGCGCCGTTCTCCCTGGACGATTTTGATTTCCAGTCATCGTTGAAGGAGCTGGTGGATGATACGCCGAGCGAGCCGTTGTTTACCCCGAGCTTTGAACCGGCCTCGCAGCCAGTTCAGCACAGTCAACCAGCGGCACAGCCTTCTCAATATGTTCAGGCGGCTCAGCATCAGCCCGCTGCGCCAGAGCCAAAAGAGAGCCTGATCCATCCGTTCTTGATGCGCAACGGTGACGACCGCCCACTTCAGAAGCCGACCACGCCGCTGCCGTCACTGGATCTACTGACTTCTCCTCCAACTGAGGTTGAACCAGTAGATACCTTTGCGATGGAGCAGATGGCGCGTCTGGTAGAAGCGCGTTTGGCTGATTACCGTATCAAAGCCGATGTCGTGGACTATTCTCCGGGCCCGGTTATCACCCGATTTGAACTTGATTTAGCTCCGGGCGTGAAGGCTGCCCGTATCTCTAACCTTTCCCGTGACCTGGCGCGTTCACTCTCCACTGTCGCCGTGCGTGTGGTTGAGGTTATTCCGGGTAAACCTTACGTTGGCCTTGAGCTGCCTAATAAAAAGCGCCAGACCGTGTATCTGCGAGAAGTGCTCGACTGCGCTAAATTCCGCGACAACGGCTCTCCGTTGACCGTGGTTCTGGGTAAAGACATCGGCGGTGAGCCTGTGGTTGCAGACCTGGCGAAGATGCCTCACTTGCTGGTAGCCGGTACAACGGGTTCCGGTAAGTCGGTCGGCGTAAACGCCATGATCATCAGCATGTTGTATAAAGCAACACCGGAAGACGTTCGCTTCATTATGATCGACCCGAAAATGCTCGAACTGTCGGTCTATGAAGGCATCCCACATCTGTTGACCGAAGTGGTTACGGATATGAAAGACGCCGCGAATGCGCTGCGCTGGAGCGTGAACGAGATGGAGCGCCGTTATAAGCTGATGTCCGCGCTTGGGGTGCGAAATCTTGCGGGCTACAACGAACGCGTGCTGGAAGCTGAGCGCATGGGGCGCCCAATTCCTGACCCGTTCTGGAAGCCTGGCGACAGTATGGAAGTCAGCCACCCGATGCTGGAGAAACTGCCGTACATCGTGGTGCTGGTGGATGAATTTGCCGACCTGATGATGACGGTAGGTAAAAAAGTAGAAGAGCTGATCGCTCGCCTCGCACAGAAAGCGCGCGCCGCAGGTATTCACCTTGTTCTGGCTACCCAACGTCCTTCGGTTGACGTCATTACCGGCCTGATTAAAGCTAACATTCCAACCCGTATCGCGTTTACGGTGTCGAGCAAAATTGACTCACGTACCATCCTTGATCAGGGCGGTGCTGAATCACTTCTCGGCATGGGGGATATGCTTTATTCTGCGCCAAATTCCACGACGCCGATTCGCGTGCATGGCGCCTTTGTTCGTGACGAAGAAGTGCATGCGGTGGTGCAGGACTGGAAAGCACGCGGTCGTCCGCAGTACATCACCGGCATTACCGATGATGAAGGCAGCGGTGACGGCGGTGGTGGCGGGATGGACGGCGACGAAGAGCTGGATCCGCTCTTCGATCAGGCTGTCGCTTTCGTGGTTGAGAAACGGAAAGCATCTATCTCTGGCGTGCAGCGCCAGTTCCGTATCGGCTACAACCGGGCCGCGAGGATTGTCGAGCAGATGGAGGCGCAGGGGATCGTGAGTCCACAAGGACATAACGGTAACCGAGAGGTGCTTGCGCCGCCTCAGTTTGAGTAATCTGACCAAGCGCTAGTTCACTGAGTAAAAAAGAGCCGCATCTGCGGCTCTTTTTGCAAAGATGGGTAAATTACCGGAAAATCAGCTTATTCTTCTGTTGCGGTAGCCAAAGACTTCACTAGAGTGAGCAGCAGAAGCGCCATCATCAGGTGGTCAATGAATCCAGAGGGAAAATAATGAAAAAAATCGTAATGACCTGCGCGCTGTTAGCTGGCCTGACCGCAACCGGAGCCTGGGCTGACGCGGCCGGGGATTTGCAGGGCCGCCTTGATAAAGTTGGCAGCTTCCACGCCAGCTTCACCCAGAAAGTCACCGATGGCAGCGGCGCTGCCGTGCAGGAAGGTCAGGGGGACCTGTGGGTTAAGCGCCCAAACCTGTTCAACTGGCACATGACTCAGCCCGATGAAAGCATCCTTGTTTCCGACGGTAAAACCCTGTGGTTCTACAACCCGTTTGTTGAGCAGGTTACGGCCACCTGGCTAAAAGACGCCACCAGCAATACGCCGTTTATGCTGATTGCCCGCAACCAGTCCAGCGACTGGAAGCAATACAACATCAAGCAAAACGGCGATGACTTCGTGCTGACGCCAAAAAGCAGTTCGGGTAACCTGAAGCAATTCACCATCAACGTCGGCCGTGACGGCACTATCCATCAGTTCAGCGCAGTGGAGCAAGACGACCAGCGCAGCAGCTATACTTTGAAGGCTCAGCAAAACGGCGCAGTGGATGCCGGTAAGTTTACGTTCACCCCGCCAAAAGGCGTCACGGTGGACGACCAACGTAAGTAGAGGCTTGAGTGAGCAACCTGTCGCTCGATTTTTCAGAGAATACCTTCCAGCCACTGGCCGCGCGTATGCGGCCAGAAAATCTGGCGCAATACATCGGGCAGCAGCATCTGCTGGCCGATGGAAAACCGCTGCCCCGAGCTATTGAAGCAGGTCATCTGCATTCCATGATTCTTTGGGGGCCACCGGGCACCGGTAAAACGACCCTCGCTGAAGTGATTGCTCGCTATGCCAGCGCGGACGTCGAACGTATTTCTGCGGTAACCTCAGGCGTAAAAGATATTCGTGAGGCCATCGAACGTGCGCGGCAAAACCGCAATGCCGGGCGGCGCACCATTTTGTTTGTCGACGAAGTTCACCGTTTCAACAAAAGCCAGCAGGATGCCTTCCTGCCGCATATTGAAGACGGCACCATTACTTTCATTGGTGCGACAACCGAAAACCCTTCTTTTGAGCTGAACTCGGCGCTGCTTTCCCGCGCCCGCGTCTATCTGCTGAAATCACTGACCGTGGCGGATATTGAGCAGGTACTCAATCAGGCGATGAACGATAAAGCCAGGGGTTACGGCGGGCAAAATATCATCCTGCCGGAAGAAACGCGTAAAGCCATTGCCGAGCTGGTAAACGGCGATGCGCGCCGGGCACTGAATACGCTCGAAATGATGGCGGATATGGCTGAAATTGACGCCAGCGGCAACCGGATTTTGCAAACCCAATTGCTAACGGAGATTGCTGGCGAACGCAGCGCGCGTTTCGATAATAAAGGCGATCGCTTTTACGATCTGATTTCAGCGGTACATAAATCAATTCGCGGCTCTGCCCCGGATGCGGCCCTTTACTGGTACGCACGCATTATTAGCGCAGGCGGCGATCCGCTCTACGTCGCACGACGTTTACTGGCGATTGCCTCTGAAGACGTTGGCAATGCCGATCCGAGAGGTATGCAGGTGGCGATTGCCGCCTGGGATTGCTTCACCCGCGTAGGGCCGGCAGAAGGGGAGAGGGCTATTGCTCAGGCGATTGTTTATCTGGCCTGCGCCCCGAAAAGTAACGCCGTTTACACGGCATTCAAAGCCGCAATGGCCGATGCACGCGAACGTCCCGATTATGACGTGCCCGTTCATCTGCGTAACGCCCCAACGAAATTGATGAAAGAAATGGGCTATGGCCAGGAATACCGTTACGCCCACGATGAGCCGAATGCCTATGCCGCCGGGGAAGACTATTTCCCACCTGAAATGGCACAAACTCGCTACTATCGGCCGACCAACAGAGGTCTGGAAGGGAAGATTGGTGAAAAGCTAGCCTGGCTTACCGAACAGGATCAGAAAAGCCCCACAAAACGCTACCGCTAATGCAGGCGTTGCGGTAAGGTTAGCAAGACTATCAAAGCGGCCGCAGGCTGTGGCCGCACTCCTATAAATTCAATTCGATAAGCACAGGATAAGCATGCTCGATCCCAATCTGCTGCGTACAGAGCCAGACGCAGTCGCTGAAAAACTGGCACGCCGGGGCTTTAAGCTGGATGTAGACACGCTGCGCTCTCTGGAAGAGCGTCGTAAAGTACTGCAGGTCAAAACGGAAAATCTGCAGGCTGAACGTAACTCGCGATCGAAATCCATCGGCCAGGCGAAAGCGCGCGGAGAAGACATTGAGCCGCTGCGCCTGCAGGTTAACCAGCTGGGCGAAGAGCTGGATGCAGCGAAAAACGAGCTTGATTCTCTGCTGGCAGAAATTCGCGATATCTCGCTGACCCTGCCAAACATTCCTGATGACTGCGTGCCGTTGGGCAAAGACGACAGCGAAAACGTCGAAGTCAGCCGCTGGGGTGAACCGCGTAAATTTGATTTCGAAGTGCGCGATCACGTGACTCTGGGCGAAATGGCCAAAGGTCTGGATTTCGCTGCGGCGGTTAAACTGACCGGTTCCCGCTTTGTAGTAATGCAGGGGCAGGTGGCGCGTATGCACCGTGCGCTGAGCCAGTTTATGCTGGATTTGCACACCGAGCAGCACGGTTACATGGAAAACTATGTTCCGTATCTGGTTAACCAGGACACGCTGTACGGTACCGGCCAGTTGCCTAAGTTTGGCGGTGACCTGTTCCATACCCGTCCGCTGGAAGAAGAAGCGGACAGCAGCAACTATGCGCTGATCCCTACCGCAGAAGTGCCGCTGACCAACCTGGTTCGCGACGAGATCATCGACGAAGATTCCCTGCCGCTGAAGCTTGCCGCGCATACGCCGTGCTTCCGTTCCGAAGCGGGTTCTTATGGTCGTGATACCCGTGGTCTGATCCGTCAGCACCAGTTCGATAAAGTTGAGATGGTGCAGATCGTTCGCCCGGAAGACTCAATGGACGCTCTGGAAGAGTTGACCGGCCACGCGGAAAAAGTGCTACAGCTGCTGAGTCTGCCGTACCGTAAGGTGCTGCTGTGCAGCGGTGATATCAGTTTTGGTTCTGCTAAAACTTACGATCTGGAAGTCTGGTTGCCCGCGCAGAATACCTATCGTGAAATCTCTTCCTGTTCAAACATGTGGGATTTCCAGGCTCGTCGTTTACAGGCACGCTGCCGCAGTAAAGCAGACAAGAAAACTCGCCTGGTTCACACCCTGAACGGCTCTGGTCTGGCGGTTGGTCGTACTCTGGTCGCTGTCCTGGAAAACTACCAGCAGGCTGATGGCCGCATTCAGGTACCAGAAGTGCTGCGTCCTTACATGAACGGCCTGGAATACATCGGGTAATCCACCGTTTGTGAAGCATTGAAAAAGCGCCTCAGGGCGCTTCAGACTGCTGACTAACCCCACTGTTTTTTGGTGGGGTTCTGTTTTTGAGCGACCGCAGGTCGCGATCGCGATATTTTTTCTCTCACCCTGCCAGCGTTTTCAGCCACAGCCTCCGGGCCACATATCCCCTCATGAAGGCCGTCACCATGCTAAAAAGCCAGCAAAGATGCGCCAGCAGCGCCAT
>NZ_FXAS01000127.1:0-1272 GCF_900177785.1 Cedecea sp. NFIX57
CATGATGATATCCGGCTGAACACCGGCACCAGTGCCGACGGCGAGCCGCTGTGGGAAACCGGCTGGATAGTCCACCGGCACCGGGCAAAATCCGGGTCTGTCGCCCAGAGCGGTCTGTTTCGGGTGCTGGTCTGGTCTTATCTGTTCAAGAACCTTTCTGCCCGTGACTGGGCGCAGTTTCTCAATCTCTACGGCCTGCCGTTCCGCATCGGGAAATACGACGCCTCCATGGATGAGAAAGCCCGCAGCCGATTGCTGCAGGGCATCCGCATGATGGCCCGTAACGGCGGGGGCATCATCCCCAAAGAGGCCGAGATTGAGCTGAAAGTCCCTGCGCCCGGTCAGAGTTCGCCATTTTTTGCCATGGTGGACTGGTGCGAGAAAGTGCAGTCAAAAGCCATCCTCGGTGGGACGCTCACCAGCCAGGCAGACGGCGAAACGTCCACCAACGCGCTGGGCAATGTCCATAACGAAGTCCGGCACGACCTGCTGGCAGGCGACGCACGCATGGTGGCGGAGACGCTGACCGCGCAGCTCCTTCGCCCCCTGCTGGTCCTCAACGGTCGCTACGATGCGGCCCGCATGCCGCGCCTGGAGTTTGATACCCGCGAGCCGGTTGACCTGGAGAAGCTGGTAAAAATTGTCTCCGGGGCGCAGGCCATCGGGGCGGCCATCAGCCAGGAATGGTTCGCTGACCGCAGCGGTATTCCGGTGCCCGGCGAGGGTCAGGTGGTGCTGAAGCCGCTCTCCGTGCAGTCTCCGGCCGGGGAGGCCACGCTGTCGGCCGCCATGCAGCTGCGGCTGGCCGCGCTCTCGGTGCCGCAGGCATCCTCTGATGCTGTTCAGCAGCAGCTGGACGCTGCCCCGCTGGCGCTGGCCGCGCAGGCAAATCAGGCGGCGGAGGCGATGCTGCGCCCGCTGCTGGAGAAAATCCGGGCTACCTCGTCGCCGGATGCGGTGTACGCGCTGCTGGCAGAAGCGTACCCGGACCTTCAGGACGGCTCCCTGCAGGAGCTGGTCGGTCAGGCCGTGTTTGTGGCCGATGTGATGGGCCAGAGCCATGCCGGGGATTAATGCCGGGTTCGCCATGACCCTGAAGCCGGAGGCGGCCATCCGGTATTTTGAGGGCAAACATCTGACGCCGACCTTCAGCTGGAAGGACCTGGAGGATGAGGCACACGCCGTGCAGTTCACCGTCGCCGGTATTCTGAAGCTCGATGTGCTGAACGATATCCACCAGGGGCTCACGCAGGCGATGGCGAACGGCACCAC
>NZ_FXAS01000016.1:0-130661 GCF_900177785.1 Cedecea sp. NFIX57
GAGGGGAAACGGGCTGTGGCATCAGGTCAAACGCTTTGACAGTGTACCCGCCTGACGGCGGGTAACTGAAGTGACTTTAAACATACAAGGGGACAAAGAAGGAAACCGTCCTAAAAGGAAATGTCAGTTTTTCCTTTCTGTTTTCCCCCCTCGCCCCTCTGGGGAGAGGGCCGGGGTGAGGGGCAGCCTTACTTCTTCATCTGCCCCAAAATCGTCCGACACTGATTCTCACTGCCTTCAGAAGGCGATATCAACGCGGCCAGCGCCGCTGCCGGAGTAACCAGCGTTGCAAGCGCTGCGGCCACTGCACCACGAATAATCAATGGTCCCGGCTTCACGCCCGCATCCGGGCTCTTGAACGTGCCGCGCACATAAAGCGGTGAACGCAGAGTAATAATCCGAATCCCTTTGCTCTCAGGATCGATGGTCAAATCCAGGCGTTCGCTGGCGAAATTGGTGCTGCCGGTGACATTAATCAGTGCATTTTCTGTATCAAAGGCAAAAATTCTCGGTGTCGCAATTCCGTTGCGTAAATCCAGATTCGCGGCGGCGCAGTTGATCCGTACCTCATCATCGCCAAAAATTTTGCCGACAATGTAGTTGCCCACGTTCAGGCCGACGATTTCCATCAGGTTACGGCTGATAAGCCCGTCATTCATCAACAGCTTCAAACTGCCGTTACTGGTGCCCAGCAGTGCGGCGACCGAGTTACCGCGCCCGCTCAGGTTGGCGTCGCCATTCAGCTCGCCCAGCGTTTTCTGCATCGACTCAACCTTCGGCATAAGCTGCTTCAGCTGCAGGCGACGCGCCTGAATATCCGCTTTCCCCTGCATCGGCTTTTTATCGCCCTCAAGGTGGATGTTGGCATTGATGGAGCCGCCCGCCATGCCGAATTTCAGCGGCTGCAGGCGCAGGTCGGCGTTATTCAGGATCACGTGGGTGGTCAGGTCGCTCAGCGGCAGCGTTCCGCTGTGTTCAATGCGCTGCCCTTTGAAGCGCACATCGGCGTCCATCACGTTCCATTTGTCCGTTTCAAAGCGATCGTAAGGCAGCACTTTGTCAGCGGGTTGCACCGTTCTGTCGCCCCGCTGCTGCCTGGCTTTTTTCGTCTTTTCGGCATCTTTTCCGGAATCAACGCCAATCAGCGGCCCTAAATCGGCCAGCCGCAATTGTTTAGAGACTAAATCGCCTTCGAGTTTAGGGCGTGGTTTCCCCTGGCTGTAGGTCAGGGAACCGTGAATATCACTGTCGCCAATGCGCCCGTTAAAATCCTGATAGCGGAAGACAGAGCCTTTATCTGTGTCGATTTTCGCCAGCAGATGGCCATCGGTTTCGAACGGAGGCGTATCCGGCAGCAGCACGCCGGTCAGCGCGTAAAGGTTACCGAGAGAATCGCCGGAGAATTTAAGCCTGAGATCGACACCGCCCATTTTCATCGGGTCGTTGACGGTGCCAACGAAGGCCACTCGCGACGTCCCTGAACGCACATCGGCCTGCACCGGGAACGCACTATCGCTTTCACTGCGCAGCGCCAGCATGCCGCCGATTTTACCGCTCCCCTCCACCGGCTGGCCGTTGTAGCGGCCACTGACTTTCAGGCCGAAAACGTAATCTGCCGCCTTCGCTGCGTCTTTGCCCTGTGGCTTTTGGCCGGACACTTCGCTGAAAGCCAGCGGTTTACCCAGCGGATCGACGAGGATCGTCAGTTCAGCCTTGGTCACTCGATCGTCTACGGCGATCCGGCCTTTATCGAACAAAATGTTATCCAGCCGGAAGGACCAGCCGGAAGGTTTTGGATTGGGATCGCTGTCGCCAGAACTGGCAAGGTTAAAGGTCCAGTTATTGATTTTTTCCGACAGCCGGATAATTCGGGCATCGGGCTCGACCAGTTTTATCCAGGGGATGTAGACCGTTTTGGTGAGCAGCGAGAGCGGGGCAAGCGTCGCATCCACTCTTGGCAGATGGACCATGGTGACTTCGGGGATGTCCGGCGGGTTACCAAGCAGGATATCTTCGGCATGAACGTGTGGCCACGGCACCCAGCTGCGCCAGCCGGGCTCGTCTTTATTACGTTCCCAAACCACCCCTAAGTCGCCACGAATAGCAAAGGGGCGGTTCAGCTCTGTCGAGACTTTTTGGTTGATGGTTGGTTTCAGCCGGTTCCAGTCAAACGTGGCGATCAACACGATCGCTACGACAACCAACAACAAGAAAATCCCGGCAACTGCGCTGCTAATTTTACCCGTTTTTGTCATCCCTCTTACCTCTCCTGATGCCGGTCTGCCTGACTAAAAGATAGTTCAGCGTGACCGAAACGACATCAGGGAAGGCGAATCAGAACGTTTTCCAGGTTTTCGAAGGGGACCGGGCGGGACAGGAAATAACCTTGTGCCGCATAAGCAGGTGAAGACTGAACATCTCGCCATTCTTCAACCGTTTCAATGCCTTCTACAATCACACCCTTGCAGTAGCGGTTCATTAATTGCAGCAGCATGGTAAACAAATTCCGCCCTTCATCGCTTTTTCGCAGCATGATGAAAAGCTCGCGCGCCACTTTGATATAGTCGTAGCGGACTTCGCTCAGCGCAGAGAAGTTAGCCAGGCCAGTGCCGAAATCATCAAGCCAGAGCGGGCCAAACTCGTGCATACCGGCCAGAGTGGCCGCCTGCGGCAAGTTAATATGCTCCACCAGTTCAAAACGTACCCACGGCAGTTTGGCAATCAGGTCGAGAATCGGCTGATGCTGCTTCATGGCAATCAAAGTGGGGCCATCAACGTTGACCGACGCCAGGATGTCGTGCCCAATGAAGGTCTGCTCCCAGGCTTCCAGCAGGCGCAGCTGCTCTTCCACCACCGAAAGACGCTGGCGGCTGGGGATCGAAGAAAAATAGCGGTCGGGAGGAATGCGCACGTCTGCCTCAGCCGGATGTGTGACCACCGTGAGCAGCTCAACTGCCATCAATTTCCCGTCTGTTCTGTAAATCGGCTGAAAGGTGTAGCGGCGCTGGCATTGCAGCCAGAATCGTCGCTCCTGCAAACTTTCAACGCTCGCCTCAAGCGTATGCAGCCGGTGAGTGATCTGCTTCAACTTCATCTGTACATCCTGTTTGCCCTGATGACTCTACATGGCTCGTCGAAAGGTTATCGGCGTCGGAATAGAGAACTTTATGCTCGCTTTCGCAGCAAAATGGGCTATGGCGATTTTCGTCACAATCACAATAACCTGGCGTACCTCAAAAATTTTCGAAACGCTGTTTTAAATTGTTTGACTCACTTTTCACCCAGATGGAGAATGCAAAAAAACAGCATTTTTGCTCATTTCATCATCAGGTTTCTTATGCTCACTCAGAAAATTGCCGTGATCGGCGAATGCATGATCGAACTGTCTCAGAATGGCGCTCAGGTGCAACGCGGCTTTGGAGGCGATACCCTAAATACCTCGGTTTATCTCGCCCGCCAGGTGAACGAAAGTGCACTGGAAGTGCATTATGTCACCGCGCTTGGCGAGGACAGTTTTAGCCAGCAAATGCTGGATATCTGGCGCCAGGAGCACCTACACACGACATTGATTCAGCGCCTGGAGCACCGCCTTCCGGGTCTGTATTACATTGAGACCGATAGCCACGGCGAGCGGACGTTCTACTACTGGCGTAACGAAGCGGCGGCACGATTCTGGCTGGAGAGCGAGCGTTCAGACGAAATATGCGCGGAGCTGGCCCAGTTTGATTATCTCTACCTGAGCGGCATCAGCCTGGCCATACTCAATGACGCCAGCCGGGAGAAGCTTTTCGCGATGCTGAAGCAGGCCAGAGCTAACGGCTGCAAAGTCATTTTCGACAATAATTATCGGCCACGCTTATGGGCCAACCCGGAAGAGACACAGCGCGTTTATCGGCAAATGCTGACCTGTACGGATATTGCGTTCCTGACGCTGGACGACGAAGACGCACTATGGGGTGCCTTCCCGGCAGAAGACGTGATTCACCGGACGCATGCTGCTGGCGTAGAAGAGGTGGTCATCAAGCGAGGCGCTGAGTCTTGCCTGGTCTCGGTCAGCGGCAAGGATCTACTAGACGTCCCGGCACTTCGTCTGCCAAAAGAAAAAGTCGTGGATACCACCGCGGCAGGGGATTCCTTTAGCGCAGGCTATCTGGCGGTGCGTTTAACGGGAGGAACGGCGGAAGAAGCCGCGAAGCGCGGTCATTTGACGGCGGGCACGGTGATTCAGTATCGCGGAGCGATTATCCCGCGGGAAGCGATGCCCAAATAAGTGGACCCTCACCCTAACCCTCTCCCTGGAAGGGAGAGGGGATAAAAAGAAAACACCTGACGAATTCCCCCTCGCGCTAAAGGAGTGGGGACGAAAAGAAAACGCCTTCACGAATTCCCCCTCTCCCCTATGGGGAGAGGGTCGGGGTGAGGGGCAATCCCACCACTAAGAAGCCGGTGGAATATCCGAAACATCCTGCTTAGGATCGTCGGTCGCAGGCGGCACAGCGGCCGGCACCATCACCTTATCCCACGTCTCTTTCAGCTCTTTCATGTTGTACTCAGGCTCGCCTTTAGGCTGCAACAGCACCATCGACATATCCTGAGACAGCTGCTGGCGCAGGTCCTGGTTGAGCATTGAGACGGTCAGGCTGTTGAGGAAGTCCTGACGCAGCTTCTGGTACTGCTCTGGCGCTATATCAACCACCTGGTTTTGCAGCGAACGCAAACGCTGGCCGATCAGTACATCGGTGTTGGTGCGCGCGTAGGTGGCAAACAGCTTCGTCAGCTCATTCTTTTTCTGCGCGATCAGCGCGTCGAATTCTTCCTGAGACAGCCCTTTATCGCGCACTCGCAGCAGTTCACGCCCGACGCTGGTAAGGCTGGCGTTCAGCTTATCGTTCGGGGATTCAATATTGATCCCGCACTGGGCGCGCAGATAAAGCACGCGGCAGTCAAAGCTCAGATTGAGATCTTTAACGCCGTTTTTGCTCAGGCTTTGCTGCACATTCCAGAACAGCGCTTCACGGGCCAGATCGGCACGCCAGTAGCGCAGCAGCGCCGCGGATTCACGAATCGGCTGCCAGGTGTTATCCCACATCAGGGACAGCCTGTCCTGGCGCACGCTGTCGGTCATCAGGCTCACCGGCTCAGGGTTAAGCGGGGAAAGCGTTGGCACAGGTGCAGGGGTATCACGCTTACCTTTCAGCTCGCCGAAGGTCTTGTTGATTTGCTCCGCCACGCTGCGGCTATCCACGTTGCCGACCACAATTAGGGTCATCGCATCCGGGGTGTACCACTTGTCGTAAAACGCTTTCAGCTGCGCGGCATCTACAGGGCGCTTGAGATTCTCAGCTGGATCGTGGCCAAGCAGCGTGGAACCTTTCAGACGGTAGCGCCACCAGCTGTCTTTGGTATTCATCGGCCAGGTCGCAACCATATCCGGCACATGCAGTGCCGCAGTCACGGTTGCCGGCGTCACGTCCAACGACCCGATATTGGTCGACATAAATGCCAGCGCTTCTTTCAGCAAATCATTGCGGTTGTTAGGCAAGCTTAAGTTAAACAGCGTGAAGTCATAGGAGACGATAGCCGGAGGAAGTGGACGCTCCGGGTCGCTGCTTTGGTGCCATAACGAACGCGCCTGGCTCGTCGGCAGACCGCCAGTCTGCGTCAGCAGCATGCGCGGTAAAAAGTGGCTGTAACCGCTTTGCTGGGCGGTTTCGGTGAGCGAACCGTTGTTCACCATCAGGCGAATTTCAACGCGATCGCTTGGGCGCTGAGGGGTGGCCAAAACCTGCCACTGGAAGCCGTTAGAAAGCGTTCCCTGTTGCCAGGCCGGGTCCGGCTGGAGCGCTTCTGCCTGCACGTTGCCGGCCGTTGCGGCTAATAGCAACCCGCCAGCTAAAAGTCGAATCTTGGTGCCCTGCATGTGAACCCCTAAAAACAATCCTGGTTAAAAGTAGCACATCGGCGCGGCATTCGACGTCCGCAGACCGACATAGGTGACGTTTCACCAATCCGTTTGACCGCATTTCTGCGAAAACGTCACGTAAGAAAGTGAAAAATAGAGAATAAAGACCCTAAATAATTCGAGCTGCTGGTAGGCGGCAATTAACACACCTGCAAGAAGTATGACGGGTATTAGGGGGATTATGCAGAGTCGCCCACAGCGAGGGCAAGTCGCTGCGGGCAATTGGTCGGATTAGTGGGAGACTTCGGTCACTTTTTTGTCAGATTTTGGATTATCCAGCTGCTGATGAAGTTGCTTTTCATCCAGTTGCTTAACCCATTTCGCGACAACAACGGTCGCCACGCCGTTGCCGACCAGGTTGGTCAGCGCGCGCGCTTCGGACATGAAGCGGTCGATACCCAGAATCAGCGCCAGACCCGCAACCGGCAGATGGCCTACCGCAGAAATGGTTGCCGCCAGCACGATAAATCCGCTTCCCGTCACGCCCGCCGCCCCTTTAGAGGAGAGCAGCAGCACAACCAGCAGCGTGATCTGATGGAAGATATCCATGTGGCTGTTGGTCGCCTGGGCGATAAACACCGCCGCCATGGTCAGGTAAATCGAGGTGCCGTCCAGGTTGAAGGAGTAACCGGTTGGAATCACCAGGCCCACAACGGATTTACGGCAGCCCAGTTTTTCCATCTTATCGAGCATACGCGGCAGAACGGACTCGGAAGAGGATGTCCCCAGCACAATCAGCAGTTCTTCTTTGATGTAGCGGATGAACTTGAAGATGCTGAAGCCGGTGGCACGGGCGATGGAACCCAACACCAAAATCACAAACAGCAGACAGGTAATGTAGAAGCAGACGATCAACTGGCCCAGCTGCACCAGAGAACCTACGCCATACTTACCGATGGTGAACGCCATGGCCCCAAACGCCCCGATAGGTGCCAGACGCATGATCATGTTGATGATGCCGAAGATCACCTGAGAGAAGCTTTCGATGACGTTAAAGATCATCTGACCTTTGTGGCCCAGGCGATGCAGCGCAAAGCCAAACAGGACGGCAAACAGCAGCACCTGCAGAATGTTACCGCTGGCAAACGCGCCAATCACGCTGCCTGGGATCACGTCCAGCAAGAAGGCAATAACGCCCTGCTGCTGAGCTTGTTCAGCGTAAACCGCTACCGCTTTGGCATCCAGCGTCGCCGGATCCACGTTCATGCCAGCGCCAGGCTGCAGTACGTTAACCACGACCAGCCCGATAATCAGCGCAATCGTGCTGACAATTTCAAAATAAAGTAACGCTACCGCGCCGGTACGGCCCACGGCTTTCATGCTTTCCATGCCTGCGATCCCGGTCACCACGGTACAGAAGATGACGGGCGCAATAATCATTTTAATCAGTTTGACGAACGCGTCGCCAAACGGTTTCATTTGGGCACCCAATTCCGGGTAAAAGTGACCCAGCAAAATACCGATGGCAATTGCGGTCAGCACCTGAAAATACAGACTTTTGAAGAGTGAGGTTTTCATTAGAGTATCCTTGGACGGAGAGTAACCGCAGCCCCGGCTCAGGAACCGGTATGACTGCGGCACTCAACATATCACCCTAAAAAAAACGCAGAAGTGGCGTGGATCGATTTTGTTAACGACATTGTTAAAAACTTGAACTGAACCGATCCAGCTCGTAACATTTGTAACTATTGTTTTTCATTTACGCAGTAAGAAATTCACGTTCAAACTGCTCGAGGGTGTGTGCTTTGGCATACAGGAAGCCCTGGGCGTAGATAACGCCCTGCTGCACTAACCACTCACGCTGGGCTTCTTGCTCTACGCCTTCCGCGACGACTTTCAGATCAAGCGCTTTGGCCATCGCGATAATCACGCCCACCATCGCGTTATCTTCCGGTAGCCCTTCGATAAAGCTTTTATCTATTTTCAACACGTCAATCGGCAGCGCTTTCATATGATGCAGGTGATGAAGACTGGCGTAGCCCATGCCAAAATCATCCAGCGCGATGCGCACCCCGGCCTGACGAAGCGGCCGCAGAATATTGACCGCCGCCTGCGGATCTTCAATGCGGCGGCTTTCGGTCACTTCAAGAATCAGCGTGCCGGGCTGGATTCTGTAACGCCCAAGTAACTCTAACAGTGAAGGCACCATGGCTTCATGCAGCAACTGGAGCGCGGAAAGGTTGACGCACAGCGGCAGCGTAATCCCCCGGCTTTGCCAGGCTGACAGGGTGCGGCAGGACTCCTCGAGGATCCAGTTACCAACGGTAATCATCAGCCCGCAGGCTTCGATGCGCTCAATCAACCCTTCAGGCAGACTCCAGCTACCATCATGCTGGCGCTGGCGCAGCAGGACTTCGGCGCTGACCACGCTTCCATCACGCATATCCACCTGCGGTTGCAGCCAGACGGCAAAATGATGCCTCTCAAGCGCGTTCAAAATATCGTGCTCTTCGGTCAGGCGGCGCTGGGCTTTTTCCATTTGATCGGGGTCGAAGAACTGAATTTGGTTTTTCCCAAAGCGGCGGGCCGCAAGCGTTGCCGAAGCCGCCCGACGATAAAGCTGCTCGGCATCAAGACCGCCCCTGAACATCGCTATGCCAATGCTGGCGGTCGGTTTCAACTGTAGCGCCTGGATGGGCAAACGAGCGTTGAGCGTTTCCATGATTTTCTGTGCCAGCGTCATGGCATTCCACGGGTCGCTGACGCCATAGAGCAGCAACCCAAAATCATTCTGGCTAAGCTGGGCCAGCACCGCATTGGTCGGCAACACGGGTTTAATTTTCTCGACCAGCGTCAGCAGCAGCATCTCGCGCTGCTCTTCATTCAGCACGCCGGCCGCATCCTGCAGCGTTTCGCTGCCGATCAGTATTAATGCGCCGTGCTTATCGTTCCCCACCATCTGTTCAATCAGCGCCATCAGCAGCGCCTTATTCGGCAGCTCAGAGACCGGATTGTGGGTGCTCAACGAATTCATTTGCTGCTGAAGACGCTGGGTGACCTGTTGATTGCGGTTATAGCTGCGCACCAGCATGCCAATCTCATCGTCATGATGCAGCGGCGGCAGCGTAAGCTGATGCTCGCCCGCTTGTTGAGGATTAAGGCCATCCAGCTCGCGGCTAATTTTACGGATCGGATGCACCACCAGCCGGTTAATGCACCAGCTGATCGCCACGGTCAAAATCAGCGCCAGCAGCAAATAGGTAGTCAGCAGAGTGGAAATCGTGCTGACGATAATGCGGTACATGCGCCAGGAATCCGCCTGTAGCACCAGATAAGCCAGCGGCTGCGGGTTTGCCGGGCGTTCGAGGGAATAAAGCGGCAGGGAAATCTGCACCGGCAGCTCAAACACGCGGGTGATGAGCATCGGGATTTGGTGCTCCGGCATAAAGCTAATGCGAAGCGCCTGGAACTGGTTTGGCAGCACGACGTCGGCTCGACTGATGATGCCCGAGGGTTGGATCTGGTGAAGAATGGCCTCGGCCTGCGGAATGTCAGCCCGCAAAATGGCCTCAGACAGCGGAAGACGCACGGAGTGGGCGATTTTCTCCATTTGCGTGGCGGTGTCGTAGCGATTTTGCTGCACAAAATGGAACAGCTGAATGACGATAAAAATAAAAATAAACACCAGGGCCACGGCTGACACCATAGCCATCTGTTTTATCGTTAGGGAACGACTGACTCGCAAACTGACTCTCCGCTTTTGCTTAACCTGTGCCACGCCCGGCCTCAGGATATTCTTACGCCCGCAGAGTATACTGCATTGCCACCCTTTTTAATCCTCGCCCCAGGAGAATCGGGTAATTCTGCTTTTATGGGCAAATTTGCGCCGAATCCTGAGCGAAAAGTCGCAAACGGCGGGTTAACCCGCCGTTTTACATCACACCTAATCAGAAGTCTGCGTAAGGCACCAGCGGCTGAGGCGGCATGTCCATATCGCCCTGCCAGCCCGCCATGGAATAGCGCACGAAAATCAGCGCGTGGCTTGGGGTGTAGTCCTTGGCCTGCTGAATATCAATCCCGGCGCCAATTGACCAGTGCGAACTGATCCGGCGTTCTACCAGCGCTCTGGCCGTATAACCGAAGCCGTTACTGCTGCTGGCCGAGGTAGGCTCGTTGCGATCCGGGTAAGCATAAGGATCTTGCGGGTAGGGGTTAGTGTCATTTGGCACGAGGTTACGCAGCGGATAGCGCTGGCCCGCATTGCTGTGAGAGTAAGACCAGGAGCCGGAAGCACCCAGTTCCCAGGACCAGTTCTCGGTACGTTTACGCCAGATAACCGGCACGGCAAACGACACATATTTTTGCGGGCTGTAATACCCCCCCTGGCCGAGGAAGTAGTCGCTGAGGTCTTTTTGGTAATGCCAGACCATGTTGGTGAGGCCCACGGTTAGCCGCTGGTTATTCTCGTTAATCAGCTTGTAGTAGTAGCCCGTCATCCAGCGCACGCGCCAGTTATCGGCCACATTTTTACCGGTCAGCGTGTCCGCGCTCAGGCTGGACCAGACGCCGTTGGCTTCACCCTTGTCGTAGCTCAGGCTGACACCGCCACCGGTCGCGCGAACACCACCCCACACGGTATTGGTATTAGGATCCCGCTGCCCGCCGAAGGAGAGCAGCGAACTGGAGATAGGCCGACGATGTGCATTGACGGTGTAGCCAATCGGCCCGAGGTCGTTGCTATAGCTCACCCCGCCGACAACATCCACGACGTCAAAGCCCAGCGGCGTGGTGCCAATATCCGTCTGCCAGGTATTGTTTTTCCAGCCAACGGCCAGGCTTGCGCCGTTGCCGCTCTGTTTTCTGTTGCCGAAGCAGTTGTGCTCCGCACAGGTGCCCCAACGCTCGTTGTAGCCTCCCCCATTATCTTTGAACGAGCCCGCATCCATATTCACCATATCGGTACGGAACCACATCCGCCCGTCGCTTAGCGGAGCGTCCACCTGCAGCATCGTGGTATGCGCTTTCAGATCGGAGTAACCCGGCGTCCCGCTTGAGCCCCAGTATTCGTGATCAAGCGTCACGTTCACATCCTGCTGGCGATAAAGATCGGCGGCATCGCTGCGCACGCCCCGCTTCAGCCAGTCGTCTTTCTCATCGTTGCGGGTCAGGCGAGTGAAGGTGTCGTTATCCTGCGGGCGCTGCCGGGTAATCCCCGAGGAAACCATCGCGTCTTTGTAAGTCTCCAACGCCTGATGCGGCTGGCCGCTGGCGGCCTGGAAACGCGCGGCATCACGCATCACCAGCGCGCTTTCCATCGACGGTGGCTGGCTTTTCGCCGCGACCAGAATCGGCGCGTAGGTTTGCGCGGCTTTCTCGTTATCGCCCAGGGCAGCCCAGGCATTGGCGACGCGGCGTTGAGTATTGATGGATGGTGTTTCACCCGCAGGTGCTTGCTGCAACTTCGCCAGCAGATCGCGGGCCTGAGGTTTGTCCCCTTCGGCAATCAGCACTTCGGTTAAGCCTAACAGCGCATCTTCGTTACCCGGTGAACGCTGCAGGACTTTCTGGTATTGCGATTCCGCCGTAGTACGGTCACCGCGTTCGGCAGCCCAGTCGGCCAGCGTTAAGTCCACGCGGTCGGACGGCGTCTGCTGCTGAAGCAGCGCGATGGCGTCTTTTTCTTTGCCGCTGTCCCGCAGCCGGTTAGCCGTTTGCATTACTCCGTTAAACTGCAGTCTGTCTGAAAGCTCATGAATATTGTCAGTCCACTGCGCTTTGGGCAGCGTATTGAGGTGGCTTAGCGCCGCCGCATCATGGTTATTGCCTGAGAGATAAAGACCGTAAGCGAAGACCTGCTCCGGATCGCCCGGCTTACGCTGGACAAGACCGCGCATCAGACTGTCCGCCTCGCTGTGTTTTCCGGCGGCATAGAGATCGTTCGACAGGCGGTAGGTGATCCACACGCTGTCCGGGTCAAGCTTGAGCCGCTGGCGCTGGATCTCTGCCGCTTTTGCCCACTGGCCCTGGCTTTCCAGCGCAGCAGCCTGCTGCTCCAGACGCTCACCGGCCAGGCTACGTTCAATATCATCAATACTTTTGCGTTGGCTGACAGAAAGACTCTGAATATACGCTGCTGCGCGCTCTGGCGACTGGCGGCGATAGACATTCGCCAGCCCGCGAATCGCGTTGCTGTTGCCGCGATCCATGCGCAGCGCTTGCTGATAATAACGCTCGGCGCTGGCGTCATCTTTTTTGGCCACGGCCACATCGCCAAAGCCCAGCACCGCGTAGCTGTCGGTATTGTCTACCCTTTGCGCCTGCTGGTACTTCTGCAGCGCGGCATCAGGATTATTGGCTTTGAGCTGAGCATCACCTTGTTCAATCAGCAGCCAGTAGCGGTTGGTTTTTAACAAACTGTCCCACTTGCCCCGGTTATCGCTTTGCGGGTCCATCTGAATGGCTTTCTCGAACTGCTGTACCGCGAGGGCGCGTTTTCCCTGCTGAGAATAAGCCTGCCCCAGCGCACCGACTACTTCGCTGTCGTTTTGCTTCGAGCTTAACGCCTCTTTCAGCTGCGGAATGGCCTGGTTCCCACGCCCACCGCCCACGTCTTCCAGACCTTTAGCCCTGGCGAGGAAAGCCGGGTCAGACAACTGTTTCTGCTGCTGCGCAAGCCTGTCACGGGCAGTGGCCACCGTATCGCCTTCGGTGAAGACATTAAGAAAACGCTGCAGGGCCGCGACGCTTTGCGGTCCTGTCGGTAAGTTGCTGATTTGGCCATACCATAAAGCCGCCGCGTCTTCCCGGCTGCCGTTGGATTTCGCCATTTGCTCAAGCACCTGATATGCCTCGGCGCTGCGGCCGTTGGCAAACATCAGCCGCGCCAGATTGCCACGCAGTTCGCCGTTCCCCGGCGCAGCGGCATCCAGCGCTTTCAGTTTATCGATCGCCTGGTTGGTGGTTGCCGGACGCTTCGCCATCAGCATCCAGTATTCCATCGCTAAATCCCCTTCAGGCGGATTGCCGTCAAACAGCTTTTCATAGGCGGCAATGGCCTGCTCGGTGTGCCCGCTGGCCGCTAATAATCGAGCTTCCTGCAGCTGCTGGCGGCCATCCGCGCCGGTCAGCATCAACGTGGCCTGAGCCTGTTTATACCCGGCGGAGCCGGGGGCCAGTTTTGCCAGACGCTCAAGCTGTGCTTTCGCCCCGGCGTTATCACCCTGGCGCAGCAGGTAGCGCATTCGGGCCGCAATCACGTCCGGATCGTCCGGCGCCATCAGCTCCAGCCTGGACAGCGACTGCCGCACGATATCCTCGCGCTTGCTGGCCTCGCCCATCCTCACTTGCTCCAGCAGTTGCTGCTGAGGCGTCAAGGCGGCCTGAGCCATCGGCATCAGCGCCATGCCCAATGAGAGAGTGACTAAACTTAATGAGAACTTGCGCATACCTGACCCCAGCTCGGGATTAATTCACCCCGAGAATTGAAGCGAAAACGATTTTGATCCCATCCCTGACCAAAGAGCGTTAAAACATAGCTGTAATAGGCATCAGCCTGAGGGAAATTGTCTTTCACCCGCTGACGCTGCACGTCCCGTGCTTCGCTATCCTGTAAAAAAGGCAGCATGGCGGCGGAGAATCCCACTGGGCCATTGCCCTGAACGCTGCCGGTTTGCACATCGACTTTTTCCGGCGGCAAACCTTGTTTGATGGTGATATCCGCCATGGGCTGGAAGGCCTTCAGCAGCGCGGCTTTGTGCGGCGAGTCGTCGGCCATCATGCCAATCCACATGTAGACACGTATCGAGTCATAGCTGCCGCTGCGGGCATCGTCAGTCTGGAACTGCCAGCCTTTGCCTTCACGCCAGTCGGCCCAGTTGGGTGAAAATCCTTTGGGCGCGGTTTCAAGCAGCAATCTTTGGTTTGCCACCTGCATGGCCGACCAGGGGCCGCGGTAACGCACCATACGCTGCAGTACCTGCGGGGGGAGGTAGCTTGGATTCAACCGCCAGTCAGGGGAATGGTTAAAACCGACACGTCCCGGCAACAGTGAAAAACCCAGCCCGGGGATTTTAATCACTTCCTCTTTCGCCACGCGCTTTAACAGCTGCTCACCAAGGCGCTTATAGGCAGGCTCATGCCACAGACGCCCCGCTTCGAGCAGACTCCAGACTATCCACATATCGGCATCGGAAGCGGAGTTGCTGTCTAAAACCGTCCACTCATCTTTGTCGTTTTTGCCCCACAGCCAGGCGGGAAGGTGATCTTTCAGCGCCCCCTGAGCGAGGTTGTTTTCCGTCCAGCCCAGCAGCTTGTCGAACGTCGCCCTATCGTTGTCGACCAGGGCAAAGAAAAGCGCATAGCTCTGCCCTTCCGAGGTGGTGATTTTTCGCTCATCGCTGGGATCGATCACCCGGCCCTGGTCGCTGACATAGCTGGCTTTAAACTGCTCCCAGGCAGGCCAGCTACAGGCGGCCTGCCCGGAAACGCTTGTCAGCATCAGCCCGACCATCAGCAGTGCGGCGCTGATTTTCATCGTAATTACTCGTCTTCTGGATCGATACGGCGGCGGCTAATAATGCGCAGGATACGCCACAGCACCCAGGCCAGCAGCACAACGCTTATCGCCGCGAAGATAGCCAACAGAACCGGATGGTTCGATAGCGCGTACCAGATACGCTCGAACCACGGCAGGTGACCAACGTAGTAAATATCGCCTACGCGCAGGCTATCGACACCGGATTCACGAATCACCGCGACCGAACCAGAGATCGCCGCCCGTTTGCCGCTATCGTTGAGCGCATTATTCAGCAGCTCGTAGCCTCGAGGACTGTCGGCCAGTAAAGCAAGGACGCTACGCTGGTCGTTATACGGCGACTGGAAGCCCACAATAGCGGCCATCGCGCCCTGGGAGGTGATCGCCGTTTGCGTATCCGCCGCACGATCTTTTGGATCTGAAGCACCGTTTAGCAGCGGGGTCTGGCGAACCGGGGTTTTCACCCAGCTTTGGGCCGCATCAACCAGCAGATCGATACGTTTGTCATCTTTCAGCGCCGGTGGGATGGTGCCGATGATCATGATATCCGCATCTTTGCCCTGAATCGTGCTGCCATCATCCGTCAAATTCACGTTGATTGCAGGGAAACCGGTTTGTGAGCCAATGGTGCCCAACGCGTCCAGCAGCGCGGTCACCTGAGCCGGTTTAGGCTCCTTGCTGACCACCACGATAGTTTGTGAAAGATCGGCCATGCGGCTGAACGGGAAGCCTGCATTCGCGAAGGTGCGCAAATCCGGCATGGCAATAAAGTGGTGATAGTTTGAGAAGTCGATGGTTGACTCGTCTTCCACCACAACGTGGTTTTGAATTGGCTGGTAGGTAATACAGTTCTCAAGCGAACCGCCAGGCATCGGGTTCATGTACGAGAAGTCAAAACGCAGCTGGTTGGCGGCGCCCAGGCGCAGCGCGGGAATCGACACGTCGGTTTTGCCGTCCAGCAGACCCTGCAGCACCGGCAGGCGCAGCAGCAGCTTGTTGTTCTCTTCGCTTGGCGTCAGGTTGAACGACTGCAGGAACTGGTTGTTCAGACTGATATCCATGCGCGAACTGTCTTTCATCGCTGGCGCGGTGTAGCGATATTTCAGGTTGAGATCGATGCCATTACTGCGCAGCAGATAGAGGTCAGGCGGCAGATTCATCGTCACGCTAATGGCGCTCGGCTCCTGGCCGCTGGACTGCAGCTGCTCCTGATAAGTTTTCATCTCACCCAGCGTGACCGGGCGGTCTGTTCTCACCCAGTTTGGCGCATCGTAAGGTACGCGTGGCAGCAGAGGCTTCACGTCATCCACGGTAACGCTGCTGCCGCGGAACAGGATATTCCCCTGGGCAATACCTTTTGCAGCCTGCACAAGGTCTTTATCATCACGTCCCATCACCACCAGCAGTTTGACGTACGGATTATCCGGGTGGCTCATCATCTCAACGGTTGGTGCTTTCACAGCCGGGTGGTCCCGCAGGAAGTCCGGGCGCTTATCGTTGGTCGCAAATACGATCCCGTTACTGGTCGGCAACTGGTTAAAGAGCACCGGGAAGCTCTGCCCACGCCATGCGGTACGGGAACCAAACCATGAAGCCACGATCCCTGCGGCACGCTGCTGTTCAATATCCGGGCTGGCTGCAAAAACGATAGGCAACGTCAGCGGGCGATCGTCACGCGAGTCGAAGAAAGGCACCGGGAAATGCGACAGATCGTTTTGAACCGGCAGACGTTGATAGGTCAGCGCCAGCGAACTGCTCCGCCCAACGTCCATCCACAGCGTGGTGCTGGCCGGGTTTTCACAGATGTCGCGGTAGTGGCCGACAAACTCCAGGCGCACGCGGTTAAAGTCGGTGATATAGAGCGGATCAACCGGCACCTGTGCAAAGGTTTTTTTGCCCAGTTGCTCTTTGGTCACCGGCAGAACGCCCATCAGTTCGTTGTTAAGATAGACTTTGAGCTGCGACTGCACCGGCAGCAGCGAAGGCGAAGGGGTATATTCAAGGTTCAGCAGCGCTTTCGAGACGATTTCATCCCGGCGCATGCCAAACTCAACCCCGCCATTCGGGTTCACACCGGTCAGCACCATGCTCCCCGGCGGAGGCGCAATTTGCGCGAAATTTAGCTTCACATCGCGAGAAGGCACATTTTCGGCGACGATGGGCGCATTTGCACCCTTTACGCCAGGTAAAACTTGCCCAACTGTTGCCGCATTATCCGCAGGCGTGGCAGGCACCAGCGCCTCCGCTGCACCTGGCGCAGGCGTAATCACTGCCTGATTTGCCGTAGCCACGGCAGGAACCGTCGGAGCCGGCGTTGTGTCAGCCGAGTTTGCTACCGTAACAGGCAGGGCGCTGATGCCTACCGCCGCTGCATAAAACCAGGATATTTTTCTTTTCATCGCGTTTTCATCAAATTAATCAGGCTGTTGATAAACCTCAGGCGAAAGAAGAGACACCAGAGAACATCAATTCGTGATTTCAGTTGCCGGCTACAAAAAGGGAAAAACCACGCTTCTTCCCTTTTCATCAGCAATCTCGTTAAGCCAATGCAGACAAGGTCCGCCGTTTTGCCGGTTCGGTCGTCGGACTGTGCGGAATAAACGACACAATCCAGTCCACCAGCACGGTGATCGCGTGGAAAACAAACTTCAATGACGGTGGAGCGAACTCCGCAAGGTGCCGGTAGCCCCGGAATCCAAGCTTGAGAATATCCACCAGACTTTCCAGCGGCTTATCCTCAGGGAAACTGTCTTGCCACAGCGCCCAGGTGTCGGCGCGCGCAAAAGTACATTGAATAAAGTCGATGTGTTGCTTCGTGGTCATCTGCGCCAGCTGCAGGCCAACTTCGTCGCCAAAGACCCTCACGACCTGTGCCGGGAAGTAAAACTCTTGCGCCCCGCGCTTCAACAGCAGGTTCACTTTTTGCCCTTCAAGCACCTGAGTTGGACCATGAATCTTGATCCCTACCCCGCCATCAGAGTAGTCATGCACGGTGCATGGAAAGAGGTGACCATCTTCACGCGCCAGCGCTGCCGGCATGGCAATTTCAACGCGATGCGCTCGTCGGACCTGTTTACTCTCAACGGAAACGGCCACCGCGCCGCCCAGTATTATCAAGTTGTAGAATACCCACAGCAGGCTCACCACCACGGTTAGCGCTTCATTTTCCGGGCCGTAGAAGAAGCGCCATGCCCCAAAGGCAACGCCCAACAGGTTAATCAGCACTAAAATCAGGTAAGGACGCGTGATGACCCAATCCACATACTCGTTTTCAACCAACCCGCCTTTCGCGGTCACGTTGAATTTCCCTTTATGCGGATTAAACAAGGCAACCAACGTCGGCTGGGCGATGTACCAGGCCAGCACCGTTTCGTAAATTTCGCTCCAGAACGAATGGCGATACTTGCCCTGAATTTTGGAGTTAGTCAGGCTGGCATGGATCATATGCGGTAAAACAAACAGCGCGATCATGATGGCCGGGGCGTAAATGATATAGGCGTGGAACAGCAAGAACGCCAGCGGCGCCGTCAGGAAAATAAGCCGCGGTATCCCAGATAAGAAGTGGAACATGGCGTTGGCATAGCAGAGTCGCTGCGCAAACTTCAGCCCTTTGCCGAAGAACGGGTTGTCGAGACGGAATATCTGCGTCATCCCTCGCGCCCAGCGAATACGCTGCCCGATGTGCGCCGAGAGGCTTTCCGTTGCCAGCCCTGCCGCCTGCGGAATACGCAGGTAAGCCGAGGTATAACCCCGGCGGTGCAGACGCAGCGAGGTGTGTGCATCTTCAGTCACGGTTTCAACGGCAATACCGCCAATTTCATCCAGCGGGCCGCGGCGAATCACCGCACAAGAGCCGCAGAAGAATGTGGCATCCCACATATCGTTCCCGTCCTGCACCAGACCGTAGAACAGCGTTCCTTCGTTAGGCGTTTTACGGAAACGCCCCAGGTTGCGCTCGAATGGGTCAGGCGAGAAGAAATGGTGCGGGGTCTGCATCATCGCCAGCGACTTCTCTTTGAAGAACCAGCCCACGGTCAACTGCAGGAAGGAGCGTGTGGGTACGTGGTCGCAGTCGAAGATAGCGACTAAATCACCCTTCGCATACTTCAGCGCATTGTTGATGTTCCCCGCCTTGGCGTGTTCATGAGTTGGACGGGCGATATAATTGACCCCGACCATATCGGCAAACTGCTTAAATTCGTCGCGCCCACCGTCATCCAGAATCCAGATATTCAGCTTATCCTTCGGCCAGTCAATGCCCAATGAGGCATAGATGGTCCCCTTCACGACGTGGAGCTCTTCGTTGTAGGTCGGCACAAAGATATCGACCACCGGCCAGGTGTTCATGTCTTTTGGCATCGGCACCGGCTGGCGGTTAAGCGGCCACACCACCTGGAAATACCCCATCACCAGCACCAGCCAGGCATACGTCTCAGCAAACAGCAGCCCCAGACCGAAGGCAAGGCTGAGCGGATCGTTCCAGTTCAGGGTCGAGGTGTAGCGCCACCAGATGTAGCGGCACGACACGGTGAGCGACAGCACAATCAGCATCAGCGCGGCAAAACGCCCAGGTAAGCGACGAACCAGCAACGCCACGCCCCACAGCAGCATCAGGAAGATGAACTGCGATAACGGGTTAAATGGCTGAGTGATACAAAGCAAAGCCAGAATGGCCGAAAAGACAACTATCACGCCAAGCAGGATCCGCCGGGCGGTATGGTTGATATGAGCCAGTTCTTTCTTCTCGTCGAGATGCTGCGTTCGGTGGCTAAAGTTTTCAGGCAGCTTCTCCAGCCAGCCATGCCAGCTCTCGCGCCAGGCCCGTATCCGGCTGAAGGAGCTTACGCGCGGCCGCCCGGTTTGCCCACTTGCGCGAATCAACAACCACAGGCTTTGGATACCGTAACGAACCACATCCAGCGGGCGAGGCCTGTCGGGATTAATATGCGGATAAAATCGATCGTGCCCGTCGCGTATACGCTGCCAGCGGGGACCTTCAAGGGGCAGAAAAACCCAGGCCAAAATAAAGATGATGCAGCCCAGCATCGCACTTAATATTGGCGCGCCGTTGCGGCGGAAAGTACGATAACGCTCTCCCAGCCGCTGGCTGGCAGCAGGGAGTAATAGCCAGGAGGCGAGATGACTCATGCCTTTTTCCCTGAAAGATTCAGCAACATCCAGTTGGCGAGCGTCATGATTTCCTCAGCAATCAGCGAATCCGGACGGTACTCGCCAAGCGGCTGTTTAACCGCTGCACTTTCAGCCATCGCCTCATCGCGGTGGAGAACAATCGGGATCATCGTGCGCTGGCTCTGAAGCCAGATCTGGTAGATATCGTCCTGCACCTGGCTGGCCACCAGCAGATAGTTCACCAGAATATGTGCCCCCTGGGGCAAGGCCTGCTGGTGCAAACGGATATGGCAGTTAGTATCCGGCTTCACCACCGTCACCACGCTGTCGGTTTGCGCCAGAATCTGACGGGTCAGGGCGTTAAAGCCGTGTGGGAGATCCAGCAAAATCCATTGATACTGCTGGCTCGCTTTCAAGTCGGCAAGAAAATGACTGAACTGCCCAAGCGCTTTTTCTACCGTATCGAAGGTTTCACGCTCGGCCGGGCTAAGCTGCCCAAACGGCAATACGTCAAGGTGGTTGGTATAACGCCAGGCGCTTTGACGCCAGTCTTCGTTATCCAGCATTGCGCGCGCCCAGCCTTTAGGCTCTGCGAAATCAATATTATAAAACAGGCGCAGCAGATTATCTGGCGATATATCCACCACCAGCACCGATTCCCCAAGTTGCTGCAACGACCAACCAAGCGCTGCGGTGATAGATGTCGTCCCTACGCCACCACGCAGCCCTTGCAACCCAATGACAGCCATCAGGCCTACTCCCTATTGTTGCGTTAATTCAGCCAGCAACGGCCAACGTTTAATTGCCGCCGCCAGTTGTTCTTGCTGCGATATATCGGTGTAATCTATTTCCGGCAGAGAAAATGCTTTACTCAGCGCCAGAAAATCATTTTGGAAGGCATAAACAAGCTTGTTTTCCTGAGCATTGCCAGTCTCTTCATCTTGCATTTTGGTTGTCATCCCTCGGTCAGGTTTCGTCACCAGTGATAACGGCAAATGTCCGGAAAACGAAAAATGTTTTACAATGCTAAAACTGATGCTGTTTATTTTCAATGGTAGGTTTCTTTCTGAGCTTACGCTAGTAAACTGACATACATACTAATTTATCTCCAGGGGACGCCATGGAACCCATATTTTCGCTTGGCATCCGTTCGTTGTGGAACGAATTGAACCATATGCCCGCAGGTGGCGTCTGGTGGCTAAACGTAGAAAGTCAGGATGATGCAATAAATCTTGTCAATCAAACAGTTGCCGCCCAACAACCGGAGGCAAAAGTTGCCGTCATTTCAATGTCGGCAAAGCTCAAACAAGCGATAACGCTCGATTCGGCTGAAGGGCCGGAAAAAATACGTCTTTTTACCATGCATTCGTCCATCAATGGGCTCAATGCGCTACGCCGCGATTTGATGTGCAGCATTAATCCGGAACACTACTTTTTTATACTCTTAAGCGCAGATAACGTCTGGGAGAATATCCCCCCGGCGGATTTACGTCACTGGCTGGCCGCAATGGGCAAATGGACCGAACGCAATAAGTGCAGCCTGCTTTTTGTTAACGTCGGAAATAATAATGACAAACAATTCTCATTATTAGTCAGCGAGCATCGCAGCCTGTCCGGGCTTGCCAGTCTGCGGGCGCAAAGCGATATTCACCGTTATGACATCGCCTTTTGGTGTAACGAGAAAGGCGTCACGGCCGATCAGCAACTCAATGTTCACTGGCAAAACGGAACATGGCAAATTGTAGAAAATTCCGAAAGCGCGCCACAGCCGCGCAGCGATGAAAAGCGTGTCCTCAGCCACATAGCCGTTCTGGAAGGTGCCCCAGCCTTGTCGGAAAACTGGCAGCTCTTCGAAAACAATGAACAACTGTTTGAAGCCGCGCGAACCGCGCAGGCCGCCACGATCATTTTTTCACTAACGCAAAACAGCCAAATCAACAGTATCGCTCGCCAGATTCATTCGCTTCGCCGCCAGCGCGGCAGCGCACTGAAACTGATCGTACGAGAAAACCAGGCCAGCCTGCGAGCCACCGATGAACGACTTTTGCTGGGCTGCGGTGCAACGCTCATTATTCCGTGGAATGCCCCGCTCTCGCGCTGCCTGACGATGATAGAAAGCGTGCAGGGCGTGAAGTTTACCCGCCACGTCCCGGAAGACATTACCGTGCTGATCGACCAGATGCAGCCGCTGAAGCTGCGCGGTTACCAGAAGTGGGAAGTATTCTGCAACGGTATCGGTGCGCTAATGAACAACACCCTACTGCCGGAAGACGGTAAAGGCGTGATGGTCGCGCTGCGGCCTGTACCGGGGCTGCGCGTTGAGCAAGCACTTACGCTGTGCCGACCGAACCGCATGGGTGATATCGTGACTATCGGAGAAAACCGGCTGATGCTATTCCTCTCGTTCTGCCGCATTAACGATCTCGATACCGCCCTGAACCACATTTTCCCGCTGCCGGTAAACGATATTTTCACCAACCGCATGGTGTGGTTTGAAGATAGTCAAATCGCCGCCGAAATACTTCAAATGCAGGCTCTGAGCCCAGAAAAATGGGTGAAACCGCTGGCCGCCACGCTCGACCTGAACAGCGTTCGCCATGTGAGCCGCGAAGGACATAGCTGGCGCCGACAGCCAACGCCTGTCACGCTGCTTGATGATACTCCGAGGGAGCAGACACAATGATGAACCTCACCGACATCATTCAGCTCGTCGTGCTTTGCGCAATTGTTTTTATTCCGCTGGGCTATACCGCTCATCGCTGGCTTCCCCGCCTTACCGCCTCGGTACGGCTGATGTTTTTAAAACCACGCTATGTGAAATCGGCCGGAACGCTGCGCCGACCTTCCGCCAGGGCAGACCATCAACATGACTAATCACTCTCAAACGGCAAAGTCGCCGTCTCATTTTCTGCAGTATTGGCGTGGTCTGGGGGGCTGGAACTACTACTTCCTGTTGAAGTTCGGGCTGCTGTGGACCGGCTATCTGAATTTTCATCCGCTGGCGAACCTGGTCTTTGTTGCTTTTTTGCTGTTCCCGCTGCCGCCGCTAAAGCTGCACAAACTGCGTAACTGGATTGCCCTCCCCGTGGGGATAGGCCTGTTCTGGCACGATACCTGGCTACCCGGCTTCGACAGCATGATGAGCCAGGGCTCGCAGGTCGTCGGCTTCAGCGCAGACTACCTTCTCGACCTGGTCACCCGCTTTATTAACTGGCAAATGATCGGCGCGGCGTTTGTCCTGCTTGTCGCCTGGCTTTTTGTTTCCCAGTGGCTTCGCGTCACGGTATTTGTCGTGGCTATCCTGGTCTGGCTCAACGTGTTAACGGTGGCCGGCCCGGCTATTTCTTTACTGCCATCCACATCACAAACAACGGCCTCCGTCAGCACTGGCAGTACGGGTGGAGCAACGGCTTCCGGCACGACGCTGGCGCCAGTTCCTGGCGATATCCCGGCACAAACGGCCCCGCCAACAAGCGACAATATTACCGCCTGGCTAAACAGTTTTTACGCCAGCGAAGCCAAACGTCAGACCAAGTTCCCGGACGCGCTACCGGCCGACGCGCAGCCATTTGAACTGCTGATTATCAATATTTGTTCCCTCTCATGGTCCGACATCGAGGCGGTTGGCCTCAGCTCGCACCCGCTGTGGAAACACTTTGATATTCTGTTCAAAAATTTCAACTCGGCGACCTCCTACAGCGGCCCGGCGGCTATCCGCCTGCTTCGCGCGAGCTGCGGACAGTCATCTCACAAAGGGCTTTATGAGCCTGCGGGTAATCAATGCTATCTGTTTGATGATTTGGCCCGTCTCGGCTTCAAGCAGCAGCTGATGATGGACCACAACGGCGTATTCGGTAACTTCCTGAAAGAAGTGCGTGAATACGGCGGCGTTCAGGTTCCGCTGATGGATCAAAGCGGGCTCCCGAGCGATCTGCTGGCATTTGATAACTCACCAATCTACGACGATACCGCCGTGCTGCATCGCTGGCTGCAGGGTGAGCAAAATGACGGCGCGAATCCACGTACGGCCACCTTCTATAACCTGGTACCGCTGCACGACGGTAACCATTATCCGGGCAACAGCAAAACCGCCGACTATAAGGCGCGGGCACAGAAGCTGTTCGATGAGCTGGATTCTTTCCTGACCGAGCTTGAGAAGTCGAACCGCAAAGTCATGGTGGTAATTGTGCCGGAGCACGGCGCGGCGTTGAAAGGCGATAAAATGCAGGTTTCCGGGCTGCGTGACATCCCAAGTCCTGACATCACCCACGTACCGGCTGGCGTGAAGTTCATCGGTATGAAAGCACCGCACAGCGGCGACGCCATTGAAATTAACCAGCCAAGCAGCTATCTGGCTATTTCAGAACTGGTTTCCCGCTCGGTGGACGGCAAAAACTTTGTCGCCGACCAGGTGGACTGGAGCGCACTCACCAGTGGTTTACCGCAAACCGCACCGGTTTCCGAAAATGCGACGGCGGTAGTGCTGAAGTACCAGGATAAGCCTTATGTCCGCCTGAGCGGCGGCGACTGGGTACCTTATCCACAATAAAGTTTGCCTTTAGATGACCAAAAACCGGCGCTCCAGGCGCCGGTTTTTTTGCAGCTATCGAAAAATATGACCCGCTATGAGCGAGTTTACCCCAAAGGACTCAGGGTAATTTCTACGCGGCGATTCTGTGCTTTACCGTCTGCGGTACTGTTGCTGGCGATGGGGTTCGCCGGGCCTGCGCCGGTGGTGCGAATACGGCTGGCGTCAACGCCCTGAGTAATCAGTGCACTTCCTACGCCATCCGCGCGCTGTTGTGACAGGCGCATATTTAGCTCTTTGCTGCCGGTGCTGTCGGTATAGCCGACCACGTTAACCGCCGTTTTAGGGTACTCCTTCAGCACCATCGCCACACCAGTCAGGGTATTGGCACCCGCCGGTTTCAGCATGGCACTGCTGCTGTCAAAGGTGACATTGTTCGGCATATTCAGCACGATATTGTCGCCGCTGCGGGTTACGCTCACGCCGGTTCCACGCATTTTGTCGCGCAGCTTAGCTTCCTGCACATCCATGTAATAACCCACCCCGCCACCGAGCGCCGCACCGGCAGCAGCGCCAATCAGCGCGCCCTTGCCGCGAACTTTCTTCGATGAAGAAAGAGCCCCTACGCCCGCCCCAACCAGCGAGCCAATCCCGGCGCCTATGCCTGATTTCCCGGCCTGGCTTTCCCCGGTGTATGGATTAGTGGTGCAGCCGGAAACCGCTAAGGTGCCACACACGACGGCGGCGATAATCATGACGCGTTTTTTCATCTTATTTCCTTCTATCCTTATTCATCCTTTGCCGGATATGGGCCCGGCGATTGATTATGACGGCAAATCGTGTAGAAAATTCCGGTAAGTATTCTGAATCGTTGTCATAAATGTGTGGGCATAAAGCCCACCGCCTGCCATCGCGGAGCCCAAATTGGCCAATACATCGCCTGTACGTAAACAGATCCTCACCGCCGCACACTGGGGCCCCATGCTGGTCGAAACCGACGGAGAAAGGGTTTACCGCTCTCGCGGCGCGCTTGAAACCGGTCATCAGAACTCGCTACAAAGCGCCGTACCCGACCAGGTTCACAGTAAAGCCCGCGTGGCGTTTCCTATGGCCCGGAAAGGGTTTCTGGCCTCCCCGGATAAGCCGCAGGGTATTCGCGGTAAAGATGACTATGTCCGAATTAGCTGGGATGACGCCCTCGCGCTGATTCACAGGCAGCACAAGCGCATTCGCGAAAGTTACGGCCCGGCGGCCATCTTCGCGGGCTCCTACGGCTGGCGCTCCAACGGCGTGCTGCACAAAGCCTCCACGCTGCTTCAGCGCTACATGAGCCTTGCGGGCGGCTATACCGGGCATTCCGGCGACTACTCCACCGGTGCTGCACAGGTGATCATGCCCTACGTAGTGGGTTCCAACGAGGTATACCAGCAGCAGACCAGCTGGCCGCTCCTGCTTGAGAACAGCGAAGTCGTGGTGCTATGGAGCGCAAACCCGCTCAACACGCTGAAAATTGCCTGGAATGCCAGCGACGAACAGGGCGTGAAGTTCTTCGAACAGCTAAAAAACAGCGGCAAAACGATCGTCGCCATCGACCCGATGCGCTCTGAAACGGTGGATTTCTTCGGGGAACGTGCCGAATGGATCGCGCCGCATATGGGGACCGACGTAGCGCTGATGCTTGGCATTGCCCATACGCTGGTCATTCGCGGCAGGCACGATACCGCTTTCCTCGCTCGCTGTACCTATGGCTATGACAAATTTGAAGCTTACCTGCTCGGCAAAACCGACGGGACGCCCAAAAGTGCGGCCTGGGCGGCTGAGATCTGCGGCATTCCTGCGGTTACCATCGAAAAACTGGCGGATCTTTTCAGCCACAAGCGCACTATGCTGATGGCGGGCTGGGGCATGCAGCGTCAGCAATACGGCGAACAGAAACACTGGATGCTGGTCACGCTGGCGGCCATGCTCGGCCAGATTGGCACCCCAGGCGGCGGCTTTGGCCTTTCCTACCACTTCGCCAACGGCGGCAACCCGACCCGTAGCGCGGCGGTTCTCGGTTCCCTGCAGGGATCGCTTAAGGGCGGCACCGATGCCGTGGAGAAAATCCCCGTGGCGCGCATCGTCGAAGCGCTGGAAAACCCCGGCATGGATTACCAGCACAACGGACAACGGCACACCTTCCCGAACATTCGTATGCTGTGGTGGGCCGGCGGCAGTAACTTCACCCATCATCAGGACACCAACCGCCTTGCCGCAGCCTGGCAAAAACCTGAGTTGATCGTTATCTCCGAATGCTTCTGGACTGCTGCGGCAAAACACGCCGATATCGTTCTGCCGGTGACCACTTCGTTCGAGCGGAACGACATGACGATGACCGGTGATTACAGCAATCAGCATCTGGTCCCCATGAAACAGGTCGTCGCCCCGCAGGGAGAAGCGAGAAACGACTTTGATATTTTTGCAGAGCTAAGCGAACGCTGGGAAGCAGGCGGTGAAGCACGGTTCAGCGAAGGGAAAAGTGAGCTTGAATGGCTGGAGTCTTTCTATGAAATCGCTCGTCAGCGTGGCGCTACGCAGCAGATAGAGCTCCCGGATTTCAGTGAGTTCTGGGCAGCTAACCAGCTGATAGAAATGCCAGAAAATGCGAAAAACGCCGAATTTATTCGCTTTGCCGCTTTTCGGGACGATCCTGAGGCAAACCCACTCAAAACGCCGAGCGGTAAAATTGAGATCTACTCTGAGCGCATCGCCAGCTTTGGTTATGCCGACTGCCCGCCACACCCAAGCTGGCTGGCACCTGACGAATGGCAGGGTAATGCCGCCTCCGGCCAGCTACAGCTGCTTTCATCCCATCCGGCTCACCGCCTGCATAGTCAGCTGAACTATGCCGGACTGCGCGACCAGTACGCCATTGCCGGGCGAGAGCCTATAACGCTGCATCCGATTGACGCCAAAGCGCGCGGCATCGCTCACGGAGATTTAGTGCGGGTATGGAACGCTCGTGGACAGGTGTTGGTTGGCGCTCAGGTAACCGATGGCATCAGGCCCGGCGTGGTGTGTATCCACCAGGGTGCATGGCCCGATCTGGATGAAGATAAACTGTGTAAAAACGGGGCGGTTAACGTACTCACCATGGATATCCCGTCTTCGCGGCTGGCCAACGGCTGCGCGGCAAATAACTCCCTCGTCTGGGCGGAGAAATTTACCGGCCCGGCACCTGCCGTGACGGCGTTTGATCCGCCTGCCAGTTCATAATCCACGTCGGGTGCTGCGTTTCTTCCTGCCACGCGCTTTCTTCAATATGAAAGCCGTGGCGGTGGTAGAAATGCACCGCCCGGCGATTTTTTTGATACACCTCGAGGCTTAGGGCCGGGTATTCCGCCTTCACCTTTTCCAGCAATTCACCGCCGACGCCCTGCCCGGCAAAAGAAGGCGCCACGAACAGCGCGCCGATAAACTGCCGGTCCATCACGCTGACAAACCCCACCATCTGCTGCTGGTGCAGATAAACCCACGTTTTTGACTGAGGGATATAGACATTGCGCACCAGGTTAAGGCTTTCGTACCAGTAGCTTTCCGGGATAAACGGATGGCCGTCGATAGTACTTTCCAGCCAGAGCGCCATGAGCGCATCCATTTGCTCAATGCTGAACAGTTGGATCATTGGCGAAAATCAGGGTGGCAGAAGCAGCCCGTCACATGGTCATTAACCAGGCCGCAGGCTTGCATAAACGAATAGCAGATTGTCGACCCCACAAACTTAAACCCGCGCTTTTTTAGCGCCTTAGACAGCGCATCTGACGTCGGCGTAAACGCAGGGACTTCGCTGAGCAAGGCGGGATGTGACACCTGAGGTTTATGGTCGACAAATCCCCAGACAAAGTCCGGGAAGCTCTCGCCGTTAGCTTCCATCGCGAGGAAAGCTTTGGCGTTGGTGATAATCGCCTCGATTTTCCCCCGGTGGCGAATAATCCCGGCATCCTGCATCAGGGCATCCACCTCTTCCGGCTGAATTAGCGCCACGGCATAGGGGTCAAAATACCGGAAACGCTGGCGGTAATTTTCGCGTTTTTTCAACACGGTAATCCACGACAGCCCGGCCTGCTGGCCTTCCAGACAAATCATCTCAAAGAGCTTCTGCCCGTCGGTAACCGGCACGCCCCACTCTTTGTCGTGATACTCCAGATACAGCGGATCCTGAGTGACCCAGCCACAACGTTCCATTTTGCTCTCCCTGTAACCTGCCGAGTGCGGGTAAATTTTACTTTCTGACAATAGTGAATCCGGGATATTTCGCAACCCTGAATGAGATCAAAGAAAGGGCACTTAACACCGGTAATTTTGCAAAGTGTTAACTATGTCTCATTTATGATTTAACATTTGATATACAGCAAATACGCACATCACAACGATAGCAAGCACTAACAAACAAAACATAAAGTGCAACGGGAAGGCCGTTCATACCGTCTCAGAGGCACTTCATTCCGTTCTTCATGCATTTCATGCCGTTTTTTCCTGGAATAAACGGCGCTTCGCTATCGTAGGCGGCAGATAACTTCCCTTAGATTCGCAGGACATCTGCCATGAACACTGCCACCTACAACCGTACTCGCTGGTTAACCCTTATCGGAACCATCATTACTCAGTTCGCACTGGGATCCGTTTATACCTGGAGCCTGTTCAACAGCGCGCTGTCCCAGAAACTGGACGCGCCAATCAGCCAGGTCGCCTTCTCCTTCGGCCTGCTGAGCCTTGGCCTCGCCATCTCTTCTTCCGTGGCGGGCAAACTGCAGGATCGCTTTGGCGTGCGTAAAGTCACCATGGCGGCGGGCGTGTTGCTCGGGGCCGGGCTGTTCTTCACGGCCCATGCCAACAACCTGATGATGCTGTGGCTCACGGCCGGCGTGCTGGTTGGCCTGGCAGATGGCGCAGGCTACCTGCTGACGCTGTCGAACTGCGTGAAGTGGTTCCCGGAGCGTAAAGGCCTGATTTCTGCCTTCTCTATCGGCGCCTATGGCCTCGGCAGCCTCGGTTTTAAATACATTGATACCCACCTGCTGGCAGCCTACGGCCTGGAAAACACCTTTATGCTTTGGGGTGGCCTGGCGATGGTGATGGTGCTGTTCGGCGCCACCATGATGAAAGATGCCCCGCTGCAGGAAACTAAATCCGCAAACGGCGCGGCGAAAACCGATTTCACCCTCGCTGAATCTATGCGCCAGCCACAATACTGGATGCTGGCTCTGATGTTCCTCACCGCCTGCATGAGCGGCCTGTACGTTATCGGCGTCGCAAAAGATATCGCTCAGGGCATGGTTCACCTGGATGCCATGTCCGCCGCCAACGCGGTCACCGTTATCTCCATTGCTAACCTGAGCGGCCGCCTGGTGCTCGGTATTCTGTCCGATAAAATTGCCCGCATTCGCGTGATCACTATTGGTCAGGTGATTTCTCTGGTCGGTATGGCGGCCCTGCTGTTTGCCCCGCTGAACGAAGCCACCTTCTTTGCGGCCATCGCCTGCGTTGCCTTTAACTTTGGCGGCACCATCACCGTTTACCCTTCGCTGGTCAGCGAATTCTTTGGCCTGAACAACCTGACCAAAAACTACGGCGTGATTTACCTGGGCTTCGGTATCGGCAGCATCTGCGGCTCCATCATCGCTTCGCTGTTCGGCGGCTTCTACGTGACCTTCTGCGTTATCTTTGCACTGCTGATTCTGTCGCTGGCAATTTCCACCACCATTCGCCAGCCCGTTCGTGCCGTGCTCAATCATAAGCACGCCCACGCCTGATAGCCCTCGTAACCCCCATATTAAGGTCGCCTGAATAGGGCGGCCTTAACGCAGTTGATCACCACCTCGTTTGCTCTCTTCAAACAAAAGCACAACCGCAGCAATGAAATAACCCTCTTTAGGGAGACTTTTTTGCCACAAGCTGTATTATCCCGGCCAGGATAAATCCCCCTTCTCATCGCCTCATCCTCTTTTCACTCTCCAGGCCAGCAGAGGGATGCCTCTCCTAAGACAGCATTTGCTATCCAGAACAGTCCCAAAGAGAAAACGAGCATCATGGTAAAAAAAACCAGCCTAAAATCGCTCTGGACATACCTTTATGTCACATTGCTCCTTATTGCAGCTCTGATCATTATTGCCGGTAACACACCGCGTGATATCTATCCTCTTGTTATCGCTGCCAGTACTTTTATTTTCGCCTGCGGACTGCTTTATTTACTCTCCGCCAGAGTCATTTTTGCCCTCGGGACCAGCAGCCTGCTGGTGATCCTGCTGCAATTTTGTAACCAGCTTAAGGTCCACTATTACAAGGACCAGCTGCTGTTTAGCGATTTTTACCTGATGGCCGATCCGGCCAATGCGGGCACGCTGCTGCATTATCCTTCCGCCGGTATCGCCGTTGCGGCGATGATAGCGCTGTTTATCCTGACGATTATCATCAGCTGGCGCGCCGTACCACGCCGGAAAGGGATGCTCGCCCCGCTGATTGCCCTCGGGCTGATGTTGGGTTCGGTGTCGACGCTGAGCCACAGCGTACTGAAGAATCAGCACGACTGGGCCACTACGTTGCCTGGCGGCACCGGCGTGCTGTCGAATCTGGCGCTGTCCGGCATTCAGGCCAGCTATGACGCGCCAACTTTCCCTCAGGCAACGTCTCAGGAATTTATTTCCCGAGCGGCGGCGCTGAATAACAAGACCACCGCCTCAGCCAGCGTGAAGCCTGATATCGTTCTGCTGCTGCAGGAATCAACGGTGGATCCGCGCCTGTATAAAGTGCCTGATCCTAAATTGCTGCCGCACTTTTCTATGTTTGAGCAGGACAGCAAGGTGAAAGCCCACACGCTGATGCGCGTGCAAACCTTCGGGGGCGGCACCTGGCTGTCTGAATTCGCAGCCTTAACCGGAATGCGCAGCGATGATTTTGGGGCGATGAAAAACTCGGTCTTTTATTCAGCCGTCGATCACGTCAACGACAGCCTGTTTAAACAGATGCAAGACAACGGTTATTACACCGTGGTTCTGACGCCTTTCAACAAGTCGGCCTATAACGCCGGTCACGCCTACACCATGATGGGCGTGGATAAAATTATCCAGCCGCAGGAGTTGGGCTACCCGGGTGATTTGGCAGACAACCTGTGGCACATTCCCACTGCAGATGTCCTGAGCTATGTGAAAAAGCTGCTTGCCAGCCACACCGATAAGCCTGTGTTTGTTTATGCCTTAACAATGTTTGAACACGGCCCCTATGACGCAGGGCATAGCGATGATTACCAGCTCACTTCCGCCATGCAGAACAAGGATGCTGCCGGGAAGTTTAGCCATTATGTAGAGAAGATTAAAAACTCAGAAACCGCGCTGGCTGACTTCTTCCAGTTTGTTGACCAACGCCCACGGCCTACGATGTTTATGTACTTTGGCGACCACCAGCCAGCCATAGACTGGGCTAACGGCTACACGACGGAGCTGACAGACCCTGCCCATATTTCGCAATTCAGCCTGCGGGACAATTATAATGCCCCGCCAGTGGCGGACCTGGGCGCCATCACCGATATCGCCTTCCTTGGCGGGATGCTGCTCGAACAGGCCCAGCTCAAAGTGTCGCCGTTCTATCAGGCCAATATCGATATGCGCCATTTGTGCCAGGGCAGACTGAATGATTGCCCGGACACAACGCTATTTAACAGCTACCGGCACTATATCTACGATGAACTGCATGCGGCCTCGAAACCCTGATCCTCTTTGCTAAGCAGACCGAAAAAGACTCCACAAAAACGGGGTCTTTTTTTGTTTAAAAACGGCCATTTCCTTCAAATTTTGACGCCTCGCCAGGAATTTTCTTCGTTTCACCAGCCATTCAGAACTCCCTGGCAACTCCACGGTCTGAGTAGCGCTAATATTTTTATATCGCCCGGATGCCTGAATGAATTACATAAAAACGCTCTCCCAGCAAAAGCTGTGCCTTTTGCTCGGGGTATACATCGGCTGGTTTTTGAATATCTCTGTTTTCTACCAACGTTTTGATAGCCCCTCCCAGGTCTTCATCGCCTGGAAAGGCATCGCCGCTGCGGCCGAGTTTTTTGCCTGCCTGCTGGTGACATTTTTCCTGTTACGCCTGCTGTCGCTCTTTGGCCGTAATCTCTGGCGACTGCTGGCCTCCTTCGTGGTGCTGTGCTCGGTGGCCGCCAGCTACTATATGACCTTCTTCAATGTGGTGATCGGCTACGGCATCATTGCCTCGGTGATGACCACCGATATCGACCTTTCTAAAGAGGTTGTGGGCTACCACTTTGCCATCTGGATGACGCTGGTCAGCGCTATCCCGCTGTTCCTTATCTGGTTCAACAGGTCGCAAGACACGCTGCTTCAGCAGTTGAAAACCCCCGGCCAGCGCATCAAAAACATCGCTATCCTGCTCTGTGCGGGGCTGCTGGTTTGGGCGCCTCTGCGTATGCTCGGTGAAATGCAGTCCGACGATGAGAAAGGTTCAACGACGGATATGGCAAGCTACGGCGGCGTGGTGGCAAGCTCCTATGTGCCGGTCAACTGGGTCTCTTCCCTGGGGCTGTTTGCCTGGGCGAATGCCGACGAATCCACCGGCAACGGCTCGCTAATGAACCCGACGAAAAAGTTCACCTACGTCACGCCTCCAGGTCTGGACGATGCTTATGTAGTGTTTATTATTGGCGAAACCACGCGCTGGGATCATATGGGGATATTGGGCTATGGCCGTGACACCACCCCAAACCTCGCTAAAGAGAAAAACCTGGTCGCCTTCCGCGGGGAATCCTGCGACACCGCCACCAAGCTCTCGCTGCGCTGTATGTTTGTCCGCGAAGGCGGGGCAGAAGAAAACCCTCAGCGTACGCTGAAAGAGCAAAACATCTTCGCGGTCTTAAAACAGCTGGGCTTTAGTGCCGACCTTTACGCCATGCAGAGCGAAATTTGGTTCTACAAAAACGCCATGCCGGATACCCTTGCCTTCCGCGAACAAATCGCCGCAGAGCCCCGCAACCGCGGTAAAACCGTGGACGACATGCTGCTGGTTGATGAGATGAAGCAATCTCTCGCGCAGAATCCTGACGGCAAACATCTGATCATTCTGCATACCAAAGGCTCCCACTTCTCCTATGCCCAGCGCTACCCGCGCAGCTTTGCGAAATGGACGCCAGAATGCATTGATCTTGGCAAAGGCTGTTCAAAGGAGATGCTGATTAACGCCTTTGATAATTCGGTACTTTATGTCGATACAATGATAGACAGCGTGCTCGACCAGCTTCGCGATAAAAAAGCGATAGTCTTCTACGCCGCCGACCACGGCGAGTCCATCAGCGATTCCATGCATCTGCACGGCACTCCTCGCAAAATGGCACCGCCGGAACAATTCCGCGTCCCGCTGCTGGTTTGGGCCTCGGATAAATACCTGGAAAATCCAACGGCTGCCGACGCCTTTAAGCATATGCAAGAGCAGGCAGCAATGAAGGTGCCGCATCGTCACGTTGAGCTGTTCGACACCGTCCTCGGCTGTCTGGGCTACACCTCGCCCAACGGCGGAATTAATCAAAATAACAACTGGTGTCACGTGCCGGATAAAGCCGTGAATTAATATTCACGGCGCAGCCAGCAATTAAATAAAACACTCCGTACTACGGAGTGTTTTTATATTTTCAGCCCCGCCGTTTATTCGCCTCAGTTTCTGCCAGTTTTACCTCTGCCAGGCCAGATTAATTCATCGTATTTGGTTATGGAAAAGCGTGGTTTTTTGCGCGGCCGCTTATGATGGGGCACAGCATTTTCCGCTGTGAGCGATGCAGATCACAAAATAAATCGTGCAACAATTCATCGTTTAACACAAAATTTTACCTATTCCGGACAATCGGTTCGCGCTATAGGTTGCAAATTAAGCAGTGCAATATTCTGGTAACAAGCCTGTAGCATAAATTTCCCTGCTGGAAATGCCCCCGGAAGGTTTTTTTAATCTTTGCCCGCCGAATCCCACCTTGCTTGTAAATCCCCGTGACCTGTATTGACGTTTCCTTAATCTGTTGACAGATTGTAGGACGAGAGGGGCTATTTACGGACCGTCTGTGCTACCTCCATGCATGACTCGCGAAAGGAACTGCTAGCCTCACCACCGCCTCCGGGCACACCGTACCGACCACCCACAAATAACAATGGTCAGACGGTTACAAAACACAACACGACACATAATTGGAGCAGAATAATGAGTATTTCCTTGAAGAAGTCAGGGATGCTGAAATTTGGTCTGAGCCTGGTTGCCATGACCGTTGCAGCAAGCGTACAAGCCAAAACCCTGGTTTATTGTTCAGAAGGTTCCCCAGAGGGCTTTAACCCACAGCTGTTCACTTCCGGCACGACTTACGATGCCAGCTCCGTACCGATTTATAACCGTCTGGTGGAATTCAAAACCGGCACCACCGAAATCATCCCAGGCCTGGCTGAGAAATGGGACGTTAGCCCGGACGGTAAAACCTACACCTTCCACCTGCGTAAAGGCGTGAAGTGGCAGGACAATAAAGACTTCAAACCGACTCGCGATTTCAACGCCGACGACGTTGTGTTCTCCTTTGACCGTCAGAAAAACAAAGACAACCCGTATCACAAAGTCTCTGGCGGCAGCTACGAATACTTTGAAGGTATGGGCCTGCCTGACCTGATCACCGACATCAAAAAAGTCGACGATAACACCGTGCAGTTCGTGCTGGCTCGTCCAGAAGCACCATTCCTCGCGGACATGGCCATGGACTTCGCCTCTATTCTTTCTAAAGAATATGCGGACAACATGATGAAAGCCGGCACCCCGGAAAAAACCGACCTGAACCCAATCGGTACCGGTCCATTCCAGCTGCTGCAATACCAGAAAGACTCCCGTATTCTGTATAAAGCCTTCCCGGGCTACTGGGGTACCAAGCCGCAGATCGATCGCCTGGTCTTCTCCATCACGCCAGACGCTTCCGTGCGTTACGCCAAACTGCAGAAAAACGAATGTCAGGTGATGCCGTTCCCGAACCCGGCTGACATCGCCCGCATGAAAGAAGACAAGAACATCAATCTGATGGAACAGGCTGGCCTGAACGTGGGTTACCTTTCCTTCAACACCGAGAAGAAGCCGTTCGATGACGTGAAAGTGCGTCAGGCGCTGACCTACGCGGTGAACAAAGAAGCGATCATCAAAGCCGTTTATCAGGGCGCGGGCACCGCGGCTAAAAACCTGATCCCACCAACCATGTGGGGCTACAACGATGACGTGAAGGACTACACCTACGATCCTGAAAAAGCGAAAGCGCTGCTGAAAGAAGCGGGCCAGGACAAAGGCTTCACCGTTGACCTGTGGGCTATGCCGGTACAGCGTCCGTACAACCCGAACGCTCGCCGCATGGCTGAGATGATTCAGGCTGACTGGGCGAAAGTCGGCGTAACCGCCAAAATCGTGACCTACGAGTGGGGCGAGTACCTGAAGCGTGCTAAAGCCGGTGAACACCAAGCCGTAATGATGGGCTGGACCGGCGACAATGGGGATCCGGATAACTTCTTCGCCACCCTGTTCAGCTGTGCCGCAGCGAAAGACGGCTCCAACTACTCTCGCTGGTGCTACAAGCCGTTTGAAGATCTGATTCAGCCGGCTCGCGCCACCGACGACCACAACAAGCGTGTTGAACTGTACAAACAGGCTCAGGTTGTGATGCACGATCAGGCGCCAGCGCTGATCATCGCTCACTCCACCGTGTTCGAGCCAGTGCGTAAAGAAGTTAAAGGCTACGTGGTTGATCCACTGGGCAAACACCACTTCGAAAACGTGTCCGTCGAATAATAAAAGTAACGTGCTTTATTCCCTCTCCCCCGTGGGGAGAGGGTTAGGGTGAGGGGTATTGGCGCTGTCCACCCTCACCCCGACCCTCTCCCTCAAAGGGAGAGGGGGAAACATTTGTGAGCAATACAGACGGAACAGTTACCAGGCTTTCCGTCACTACAGAGAATCCGGGATATGCTGCAGTTCATCCTCCGACGACTGGGGTTAGTCATCCCCACGTTTATAGGTATTACCCTACTCACCTTCGCTTTCGTGCATATGATCCCCGGAGACCCGGTGATGATCATGGCCGGAGAGCGCGGTATTTCTCCTGAGCGCCATGCCCAATTGCTGGCCGAGATGGGTCTCGACAAGCCAATGTGGCAGCAGTACCTCCATTACATCTGGGGCGTAATGCATGGCGATCTGGGCATTTCATTAAAGAGCCGCCTCCCGGTTTGGGACGAGTTCGTGCCGCGCTTTAAAGCGACGCTGGAACTCGGCATCTGCGCGATGATTTTCGCCGTTGCCGTCGGCATTCCGGTGGGCGTTCTGGCCGCCGTGAAGCGTGGTTCAATCTTCGACCACACCGCCGTTGGCCTCGCGCTGACCGGCTATTCCATGCCAATTTTCTGGTGGGGCATGATGCTCATCATGCTGGTGTCGGTGCACTGGAACCTGACGCCGGTGTCCGGGCGTATTAGCGACACCGTGTTCCTGGATGATTCCCTACCACTCACCGGGTTTGCGCTGATAGATACCGCTATCTGGGGCCAGCCGGGTGATTTTATTGATGCCGTCGCCCATATGATTTTGCCTGCCATTGTGCTGGGCACTATTCCGCTGGCGGTTATCGTGCGTATGACTCGTTCTTCCATGCTGGAAGTGCTGGGCGAAGATTACATTCGTACCGCTCGCGCCAAGGGTCTGACCCGTATGCGCGTGATCGTGGTTCATGCCCTGCGCAACGCGATGCTGCCGGTCGTCACGGTTATCGGCCTGCAGGTCGGTACTCTGTTGGCTGGCGCCATCCTGACGGAAACTATCTTCTCCTGGCCGGGTCTTGGCCGCTGGCTCATCGACGCACTGCAGCGTCGTGACTACCCGGTAGTCCAGGGCGGCGTGCTGCTGGTGGCGACGATGATTATCCTCGTCAACCTGCTGGTAGACCTGCTGTACGGCGTGGTGAACCCGCGTATACGCCATAAGAAATAAGGGGCCATCATGACGCAACTGACAGAAAATAAAGTGGTGGCAGCACCCAAGCCGATGACGCCTTTCCAGGAGTTCTGGCACTACTTCAAACGCAATAAAGGCGCAGTGATCGGCCTGGTGTACGTCGCCATCATGATCTTCATCGCCATCTTCGCTAACTTCCTCGCGCCCCACGCGCCTGCGGAGCAGTTCCGCGACGCGCTGCTGCACCCGCCGGTATGGCAGGAAGGCGGGAGCTGGAGCTACATCCTCGGCACCGACGACGTAGGTCGTGACGTGCTTTCCCGCCTGATGTACGGCGCTCGCCTGTCGCTGCTGGTCGGCTGCCTGGTGGTCGTCCTTTCGCTGGTGATGGGGATTGTGCTGGGCCTGGTCGCCGGTTACTTCGGCGGCGTGGTCGACAACATCATCATGCGCGTGGTCGATATCATGCTGGCGCTGCCGAGCCTGCTGCTGGCACTGGTTCTGGTAGCTATCTTCGGCCCGTCCATCGGTAACGCCGCGCTGGCACTGACCTTCGTGGCACTACCGCACTATGTGCGTTTAACGCGTGCTGCGGTGCTAGTGGAAGTTAACCGCGATTACGTGACTGCCTCCCGCGTGGCGGGCGCTGGCCCCGTTCGCCAGATGTTTGTGAATATCTTCCCGAATACCCTTGCGCCGCTGATCGTTCAGGCGTCGCTCGGCTTCTCGAACGCCATTCTCGATATGGCCGCCCTTGGCTTCCTCGGCATGGGTGCGCAGCCGCCAACACCGGAGTGGGGCACCATGCTCGCCGACGTGTTGCAGTTCGCGCAGAGTGCCTGGTGGGTTGTGACCTTCCCAGGGGTTGCGATTCTGCTAACGGTGCTGGCATTTAACCTGATGGGTGACGGTCTGCGTGACGCGCTCGATCCCAAACTGAAGCAGTAAGAGGTTCGAGATGGCGTTATTAAATGTAGATAAATTATCGGTGCATTTCGGCGACGAAGACGCACCGTTCCGTGCCGTAGACCGCATTAGCTATAGCGTGGATCAGGGGCAAGTTGTCGGCATCGTAGGCGAGTCCGGCTCCGGTAAATCCGTCAGCTCGCTGGCAATAATGGGGCTTATCGACTTCCCAGGCCGTGTGATGCCGGAAAAACTGGAATTCAACGGCCGGGACCTGAAGCGCATTTCTGAGAAAGAGCGCCGCAACCTGGTGGGCGCCGAAGTGGCGATGATCTTCCAGGACCCGATGACCAGCCTGAACCCGTGCTACACCGTCGGTTTCCAGATTATGGAAGCCATTAAGGTGCACCAGGGTGGCAACAAGAAAACCCGCCGCCAGCGCGCAATCGACCTGCTGACCCAGGTGGGGATTCCTGACCCGGCCTCACGTCTTGACGTTTACCCGCACCAGCTTTCCGGCGGCATGAGCCAGCGCGTGATGATCGCCATGGCGATTGCCTGTCGTCCTAAGCTGCTGATCGCCGATGAGCCAACCACCGCGCTCGACGTGACCATTCAGGCGCAGATCATCGAACTGCTGCTGGAGCTACAGCAAAAAGAGAACATGGCGCTGATCCTGATCACCCATGACCTCGCGCTGGTTGCCGAAGCCGCCCATAAAATCATCGTGATGTACGCAGGCCAGGTTGTGGAAGCGGGTTCGTCCCACGATATCTTCCGCGCGCCTCGCCACCCGTACACTCAGGCGCTGCTCCGCGCGCTGCCGGAATTTGCTCAGGATAAAGCGCGTCTGGCCTCGCTGCCGGGCGTGGTTCCAGGCAAATACGACCGCCCGAACGGCTGCCTGCTGAACCCGCGCTGCCCGTATGCGACCGACAAATGCCGCAGCGAAGAGCCAGCGTTAACCTTGTTGGCAGACGGGCGTCAGTCCAAATGCCACTACCCACTCGATGATGCCGGGAGGCCAACCCTATGAGTACCCAACAGGCCGCCGCGCAACCGCTGTTGCAGGCCATCGACCTGAAAAAACACTACCCGGTGAAGAAGGGCTTTTTCGCCCCAGAACGCCTGGTGAAAGCGCTGGACGGCGTGAGTTTCACCCTCGAGCGCGGCAAAACGCTGGCGGTCGTCGGTGAATCCGGCTGCGGGAAATCCACCCTTGGCCGCCTGCTGACCATGATAGAAGTCCCGACCGGCGGGGAGCTTTACTACCAGGGCCAGGATCTGCTGATCCCGGATGCCTCGGCGGAAAAGCTGCGTCGGCAGAAAATCCAGATCGTCTTCCAGAACCCGTATGGCTCGCTGAACCCGCGTAAAAAAGTGGGACAGATCCTGGAAGAGCCGCTGCAAATCAACACCAGCCTGAGCAAAGCCGAGCGCCGCGAAAAAGCGCTGGAGATGATGGCGAAAGTGGGTCTGAAAACCGAGCATTACGACCGCTATCCGCACATGTTCTCCGGCGGCCAGCGCCAGCGTATCGCTATCGCCCGCGGCCTGATGCTTGACCCGGACGTGGTGATTGCCGATGAGCCGGTCTCCGCGCTCGACGTGTCGGTACGTGCTCAGGTACTGAACCTGATGATGGATTTGCAGCAGGATCTGGGGCTGTCCTACGTGTTTATCTCCCACGACCTGTCGGTGGTGGAGCACATCGCCGATGAAGTGATGGTGATGTACCTGGGCCGCTGCGTGGAGAAAGGCAGCAAAGAGCAGATTTTCTCTAACCCGCGCCACCCGTACACCCAGGCGCTGCTGTCCGCCACGCCACGCCTGAACCCGGATGAACGTCGCGAACGCATCAAGCTGACCGGCGAGCTGCCAAGCCCGCTGAACCCGCCGCCGGGCTGCGCCTTTAACGCCCGCTGCAGCCGTCGCTTCGGGCCATGCACCCAGCTCCAGCCGCAGTTGAAAGACTACGGCAACGGCCAGCTGGTAGCGTGTTTCGCGGTTGACCAGGATGTTAATGGGGAACTGCGTTAATCGTTTTTACCCTCTCCCTTTTGGGGGAGGGTATTCAACCATCCCCTTGATTAAATATACATTTTAATCAAAACGTAAATCTCACCCACATTATTCCTCCACAGAAACAGTGAAATCATAAATCCTGCATTTATTCGTCGCCGCTGACTGCGTAAATTGTGATCCTTGTCACTCATGTAGCCTCTGCGGAAGCACACTTTTATGCCTGATAATAAAGATAAACCTGCAACATCCCCGTGGATCGCGGTCTTTTCCCTGACTGTGGCCTGTTTTGTCATGGTTACTACCGAGTTCTTACCCATCGGTTTACTGACCAACATCGCACCCTCCCTCAATGTCTCCACCGGTACCGCCGGGCTGATGGTCACCATGCCAGGCATTGTTGCCGCCGTCGCCGCGCCAGTTTTGAGCCTGGCTTCAGGTAGCCTCGACCGCCGCCTGCTGATGCTTGGCCTGTCGCTGCTGTTGGTCGTCTCAAACCTTGTGTCCGCGCTGGCCGTGAACTTCCCAATGATGCTAACGGGTCGCGTGCTGCTGGGGATCTGCGTCGGCGGGTTCTGGTCATTCTCAATGAACTATGGCCGCCACCTTGTGCCGGAAGCGAGCCAGGGACGCGCAGTAGCATTGATTGTCAGCGGCGTGTCCATTGGCGCAGTTTGCGGCGTCCCGGCCGGAGCATTAATTGGCGACCTGTTCGGCTGGCGTTCAGCATTCTTTGCCAGCGCCGGGTTAGCCGCCATCACGCTGCTCGCCCAGCTTCGCCTGCTGACTTCCGTGCCGCCAGGCCGCCCGGTTACCGTTCAGGATTTACTGTCTCCACTGCGCCTGCCGATGGCCCGCATTGGCCTTATCGCCATCGTGCTGTTGTTTGTGGGCCACTTCTCGGCTTACACCTACCTGCGTCCACTGCTGCAACAGGTCTTTGTCCTCAGCCCATCGGTGATCACCTTCCAGCTGCTGGCCTACGGCGCGGTTGGCCTGCTGGGAACCTTTATCGGTGAGCGCCTGGCGGAACACAGCCTGCGCGCGACCTTTATTCTGGTGACGGCAATGCTGGCCATCATCCTGATCGTTTCTCCGTTACTCAGCGGCCTGGCCGGCGCTACGGTCATGGTGCTGGTGTGGGGCCTGGCTTTTGGGGCCGTTCCGGTTTGCGCCACAAACTGGATGTTTGAAGCGGTGCCAGATGCGCCAGAAGCCGGCCAGTCGTTGCTGGTCACGGTGATTCAGATTGCGCTGGCGTCAGGCGCTCTGCTCGGCGGTGAAGTGGTGGACTGGCATGGCGTAAGCAGCGCGATGCTGTTTGGCGGGGCGCTGATGCTCTCGGCCACGCTAGTTTTCGGCCTCTCCTTGCGCACCCGGATGATTAGCGCTAAACAATGCGGATAATTGTTTACGTGGATAAACAAAACCCTGTCTGATACAGGGTTTTTCGTTGGAGAGTGTTATGGATCACCATTTGCTGGCTATTCGGGTGTTCAATCGCGTGGTTGAAACTGGCGGATTTACCCGCGCCGCCGACTCGCTGCGCATGCCAAAAGCTACCGTCACCAAGTTGATTCAGAATCTTGAAAACCACCTGCAAACCAAGCTGTTCCAGCGCACCACCCGCAGCGTATCGGTCACCAAAGAGGGTGAATGCTATTACCGCCGCACCGTAAAATGGCTGGCCGACCTGGAGCAGATGGAAGGCAGCATGACCGAATCACAAAGCGAACCTCAGGGCGTGCTGCGTGTAGATGCCGGGGGCTCGTTAGCGCGCCAGGTGCTGATCCCCGCCCTGCCGGAATTTCTTGAACGCTACCCGGATATCTCCATTGATCTTGGCGTCAGCGATCGGCTGGTGGATTTAATCAACGACAACGCAGACTGCGTTATACGCAGCGGCCCGCTGGTCGACTCCACTTTGATTGCCCGCCGCCTGTTTACCATGGACTGGGTCACCTGCGCGACGCCGGGCTACTTTCAGCGCTACGGCACGCCAGCCCGCCCTGAAGAACTTGAGCAGGGGTATCCGCTGGCGTATTACCGCCACGCACGCAACGACCGCATCTACCCGCTACGCTTTATCGACCGGGGAAAAAACATCGAGGTACAGCACCGCTACCAGATAAGTGTCAACGAAAGTAACGCCCATCTTGGCATTGCACTTTCCGGGGCCGCCTTAACTCAAGTCGTCCGTTTTGCGGCACAGCCGTATCTCGACAGCGGGAAGCTGGTCAGCGTGCTGGATGCCTATCAGCCGCCGCCAGAACAGATGTACCTGGTTTACCCGTCCAACCGCCACCTTAGCGCCAGGCTGCGGGTGTTTATCGAATGGGCTGTGGCTCGATTTGCCTGACGAATGCAAGGGCACCGCCTCACTTTTCCCCGCATAAAAATATGTTACTCTCCGCAGGGTTACCCCTCTGGAGACGGCTATGAACGGCAAGGCAGCGCGCCCTACAATAAGCGATGTCGCGAAAGCGGCGAAGACAGGGAAGACCAGCGTTTCCCGCTACCTTAACGGCGAACAGAACGCGCTGTCTGACGATCTTCGTGGGCGCATTGAGCGCGCCATTGCCGAACTCGACTACCGCCCAAGCCAGATGGCACGAGGCCTCAAAAGAGGCCGTACCCGCCTTATCGGCCTGATCATTGCCGACATCACCAATCCCTATTCCGTCGACGTGCTGAGCGGCATAGAAGCCGCCTGCCGCGAGAAAGGCTTCACGCCGCTGGTGTGTAACACCAACAACGAAGTTGACCAGGAGCTGCACTACCTCGACCTGCTGCGCAGCTATCAGGTTGAAGGGATCGTGGTCAATGCTGTCGGGATGCGCGAAGAGGGGCTTAACCGTCTGCAGCAGTCCGCCCTGCCGATGGTGCTTATCGACCGCAAAATACCGGGTTTTGCCTGCGATATGGTCGGGCTGGACAATATTCAGGCCGCCACAAACGCGACGGAGCACCTGATTGAGCAGGGTTTCGAAGCCCTGCTGTTCCTGAGCGAACCGCTTGGCATGGTGAACACCCGACATGAAAGATTACGCGCATTTCGCAGCACGCTTGAGCGATATCCCGGCATAATTGCCGAAAATGCAGAAACACCATTACACGAAGCCGGGCTAATAGAAAACACGCTACGTCAGTTCCACGCCAACAACCGCGGAATGCGCAAAGCGGTGATCTCCGCCAACGGCGCGCTAACGCTGCAGGTTGCCCGCGCAATGCGCCGCCTCGGCCTGAGCTGGGGCAGCGATATCGGCCTGCTGGGGTTTGATGAGCTGGAGTGGGCAGAGCTTGCCGGCGTCGGCATTACCACCCTGAAACAGCCGACCTGGCAGATAGGCTACGCCGCGCTGGAGCAGGTGGTGAGGCGCATTGAAGGCACCGCTGAAACCGTGCGTGAACAGCTATTCTCCGGCGAGCTTATCGTGCGCGGCTCCACCTCCCGCTAAATCTTTTGTTCGTGATGGCGCTCAAAAATTGGCAAGCATGATCTTTTCTTTGGAACCGGTTCCATCTAGCGTAAATAACATCTGTCGTTCGTTGTTATCGCCTGGAGACCGCCATGCCGCGAAAAATTATCGTCGTCACCGCCGCTTACGGCCACGACCGCCTTGCCGCCCTGGGTGGCCAGCAGGCGGTGCTGCCAATCATTGCTGAAGCGGGGGCCGACGGCGTCGAAATCCGCCGCGAACTGTTTACCGACACGCAGCTGGATTTTCTGTCCGGCGTGGCCGGAGAAATTACCCAGCACGGGCTTGAGGCCTGCTATTCCGCGCCGGAGCCGCTGTTCACCGGCGACGGCAAACTAAACCCGATAATCCCCTCGCTCCTGCAGGAAGCCCACCAGCTAAATGCCCGCTGGCTCAAGCTCTCTCTCGGGCAGTTCAACACCGCCCGGGCATTCGACACGCTGAAACAGTGGCTGAGCGAAAGCCCCGTTGCGCTGGTGGTGGAGAACGACCAAACCGACAGCGGCAAACTCGCGCCGATGCAGCGCTTCCAGGCCGCCTGCGGCGTTCACAACCTGCCGGTGACGCTCACTTTCGACATGGCTAACTGGCTTTGGGTGGATGATTCTCCGCAGCAGGCCGCCCGCGCGTTGGCACCTTCCGTAAGCTACATCCACGTCAAAACAGCGGTCGCCCAGCATAACCGCTACCGCGCTGTGGCGCTGGACGATGCCAGTTCAGACTGGAAAGGGCTGCTGAATATGCTGCCGCCAGATGCCCCACGCGGCATTGAGTTTCCACTGGAAGGGCGGGACCTGGTCGCGGTTACCCGGCATTACGTCAATCTTTTACGCGAGGAATAACCATGCATCAGCTGGATGTCATCACGATAGGTGAAGCGATGGCGATGTTTGTCGCCAGCGAAACCGGCGACCTTGCCGCCGCCGAACATTTTGTGAAACGCGCGGCTGGCGCGGAGTTAAATGTCGCCACGGGGCTGGCTCGCCTGGGCCTGAACGTGGGCTGGGTGAGCCGCGTGGGCAACGACTCCTTTGGCCGCTACGTGCTGCAACAGCTGGCGAAAGAAAACATCGACAGCCACGGTGTTACCGTCGATGAGCAATATCGCACCGGCTTTCAGCTCAAATCCAAAGTCGAAGATGGAACCGATCCCATCGTGGAATATTTCCGTAAAGGCTCCGCCGCCAGCCACCTTTCGGTGGCCGATTTCAACGAGGCGTATTTCCTCTCGGCACGCCATCTGCACCTGAGCGGCGTGGCGGCGGCGCTCTCTGACACTTCTCTGGCGCTGCTAAACCACGCGGCAAAAACGATGAAACAGCAGGGCAAAACGCTCTCCTTCGATCCAAATCTGCGCCCGGTGCTGTGGCGCAGCGAAGCCGAAATGGTGAAACAACTTAATCAGCTGGCGTTCCAGGCCGACTGGGTGCTGCCCGGCGTAAAAGAAGGCATTGTGCTTACCGGTCAAAACACGCCTGAAGGGATCGCCGATTTTTATCTGCATCAGGGCGTGAAGGTCGTAGTGCTAAAAACCGGCGCAGACGGTGCCTGGTATAAAACCGCAGACGGCGAGAAAGGCGCGGTCGCGGCGGTAAAAGTGGAAAACGTAGTGGACACCGTAGGGGCCGGGGACGGCTTTGCGGTCGGGGTGATCAGCGCCCTGCTGGAAGGGAAATCTTTGCATCAGGCCGTCAGCCGGGGCAACAAAATCGGCTCACTGGCAATACAGGTCATCGGTGACAGCGAAGGGCTACCGACCCGAAGCGCACTGGGCGAATAACGCAAAATCCATCGCTCTGTCCCCTACAAACAAAGCGATACGGTTAACCTCAAGATAGAGGCACTCTCATGAAAAACCAGACAATCGCGCCAAAGCGCTGGTGGTACATCATGCCTATCGTGTTTATCACGTATAGCCTGGCTTACCTCGACCGCGCCAATTTCAGCTTCGCCTCCGCCGCAGGCATCAACGATGACCTCGGCATCACCAAAGGCATTTCCTCGCTGTTGGGAGCGCTGTTCTTCCTCGGCTACTTCTTCTTCCAGATCCCCGGGGCAATGTACGCCGAGCGCCGCAGCGTGCGTAAGCTTATTTTCGTCTGCCTGATTCTGTGGGGCGGCTGCGCCTCGCTGACCGGCGTGGTGAGCAACATTCCAATGCTGGCCGCCATCCGCTTTGTGCTCGGCGTGGTTGAAGCGGCGGTGATGCCAGCGATGCTGATTTACATCAGCAACTGGTTTACCAAATCCGAACGCTCCCGCGCCAATACCTTCCTGATCCTCGGCAATCCGGTGACCGTGCTGTGGATGTCGGTGGTTTCCGGCTACCTGATTCAGGCGTTCGGCTGGCGCGAAATGTTTATCATCGAAGGGATCCCGGCGGTTATCTGGGCGTTTGCCTGGTGGATGCTGGTCAAAGATAAACCTGCCCAGGTGGGCTGGCTGTCGGACAGTGAAAAATCCGCACTGCAGGCGCAGTTACAGAAAGAGCAGGAAGGCATCAAAGCCGTGCGTAACTACAGTGAAGCCTTCCGGTCACGTAACGTGGTTATTCTGTGTATGCAGTATTTTGCCTGGAGCATCGGCGTGTACGGTTTCGTGCTGTGGCTGCCGTCGATTATCCGCAGCGCAGGCGCGGCTGGCATGGGAATGGTGGAGGTCGGCTGGCTCTCTTCCGTGCCTTATCTGGCAGCGACTATCTCGATGATCGCCGTCTCCTGGGCATCGGACAAAATGCAAAACCGGAAGCTGTTCGTCTGGCCACTGCTGCTGATTGGCGCCCTGGCATTCCTGGGCTCATGGCTGGTCGGCGCCAACCATTTCTGGGTGTCCTATACGCTACTGGTGATTGCCGGGGCCGCGATGTACGCCCCTTATGGTCCCTTCTTCGCCATTATCCCGGAGATGCTGCCGAAGAACGTTGCCGGCGGCGCGATGGCCTTAATCAACAGCATGGGCGCGCTGGGCTCCTTCGTCGGCTCCTGGTTTGTGGGCTACCTGAACGGTGCCACGGGCAACCCGGCAGCGTCCTATGTCTTTATGGGGCTGGCGCTGCTCGCCTCGGTATGGCTTACTCTGATTGTGAAGCCTGCTAATCATCAACAAATTCCGTCCGGCGCACATCACGCCTGACCCCGCGCCGGGCGCTCTGTCGCCCGGTTCGCGTTTAACCGAAAACGGAGAATCTCATGAAGCCGTCCGTCATCCTCTACAAGGCGCTGCCTGACAACCTGCTGTCCCGGCTTGAAAGCCACTTTACCGTCACCCAGCTTGACGATATCAGCCCGGAAACCGTGCAAGCGAACGCAGCGCTGTTTGCCAATGCGGAAGGTATCCTGGGCTCCGGCGGCAAGGTCGACGCTGCGTTTCTCGCGAATACGCCAAAGCTGCGCGCGGCTTCTACCGTTTCTGTCGGCTACGATAACTTCCATGTGGACGCCCTTAACGAACGCGGCGTTGTGTTGATGCACACCCCGACGGTGCTGACCGAAACCGTCGCCGACACCGCCATGGCGCTGATCCTTTCCAGCGCACGCCGCGTGGTGGAAGTGGCCGAGCGCGTGAAGGTGGGCGAATGGCAAAGCAGTATTGGCGCTGACTGGTTTGGTATCGACGTGCATCATAAAACGCTCGGTATTCTGGGCATGGGGCGCATCGGCCTAGCGCTGGCGCAGCGCGCGCACTTCGGCTTCAGTATGCCAATTCTGTACAACGCCCGCCGCCAGCATAAAGAAGCGGAAGAGCGTTTTAACGCCCGATACTGCGACCTGGACACCCTGCTGGCCGAGTCTGATTTCGTTTGTATTCTGCTGCCGCTAAGCGACGAAACCCGCCACCTGATTGGCGCAGAGCAAATTGCGAAAATGAAATCTTCGGCCATTTTAATCAACGTCGGGCGCGGCCCGGTGGTGGACGAGAAAGCGCTGATTCAGGCGCTGGAAGAGGGAATAATTCACGCCGCCGGGCTGGACGTCTTCGAACAGGAACCGCTGCCGCTGGACTCCCCGCTGCTCGGCATGCCGAATGTGGTCGCCCTGCCGCACATCGGCTCCGCCACCCATGAAACCCGCTACGGCATGGCGGAATGCGCGGTGGAAAACCTGATTACCGCGCTGACCGGTAAAGTGGAAGTGAACTGCGTGAATCCTCAGGTGCTGAAATAGCTTATTCAGCGGGCCAGTAAAGGCTAGCCCGTCGAATAAATGACATTATGCCGGTATAAGGCGGACTCAAAGTCCTCCTTCATACTGGCATAAAGCAGAATCACCACCTGAGACGGATCGCCGTCATCATAAAAGCAGCGGTAGTCATTATCTGTATCCAGCCACTCCCGAATACGTATTCCTTTGTCGGCCAGAATACCATTAAACCGATAGCGGGCAGGATCGAGAGAAATGGCCGAGACCGAACGCAACAACAAATCATCAATGAGTTTTGCTGCTTCATTATTACCAATAAATTGTGCTTTAAAAAACTCAAGATCCTGGAGGCTGGTTACCGCCGTTTCTGCAAGGGTAATCGATCGACTCATCCCTGATGACCCCTCTTATTTCCTGGCCTGGCGCAGTTTTGCCAGCGTCTCATCAGGAGAGTATGTATTCCCGCTGACGGCTTCCTGCTTTGCCTTCATGATGAGCTTGAGTAATGCATTATTCTGGCGCTCCCTCATCTTCTCGGCTTCTTCAAGCTGGCGCTCTGCGGCCGTCTGAACATATAACTCTGCCACACCGTTTTTGGTGATCCACGCTCCCCCTTCAAAGATGCCGGGGGTGCTAAAGCTTTCACGCGCTGTTTTTTGCGACATTGTTTTAGGCATGGTTTCGCTCCAGTAACACAAGTGGCGTCTATTTTATGAGCAACGAAAGGAGAGGTCAAATTTAGCCTAAATTTGTCACCGTTTGCTGTCCATAAAAAAAGCGGAGTCGCCGTGAAGCGCTCCGCCTTTTCTTAGCCCATAAAACTTACTGCGTTGCAGTCTGCGCTGCGGCCCAGGCCTGAGTAAATGCCTGGTGCTGAGCGGACAGCGGGCCAATCAGCGAGTTGTACTGACTTGCCTGCTGGGAAGTCGGGAACTGAATTCCGCCGTTAGCAAAGCCAACCTGAGTTCCCTGCTGGGCGATAAAATCACCCACCTGCACCAGCTGCTGGGTCAGGGTCTGCGCGGCTGGGATCAGCGGCGCCATGGCATTCGCCGGGCCGGTGACGACTTTCTGGTAAACCTGATAGTAAACGGTTTTCAGATCGTCAGGCTGCTTCAGCGCTGCAAGCGCACCATCGGCCTGCATCTTGGCATTTTGAACCTGCTGACCCAAAACGTTCAGCGAACCGTTAGCCTGGCGCAGCGCGTCGCGCTGGGTCATGTAATCCTGCGGGGCGCGGATGCTATTCACGCTATCCACAACCGGCTTCATGCCTTCGTCCATTGCCTGGCTAACCTGCTGAGAAAAGCCGTACAGAATGGCGTAGTCAGAGACCAGCGGGCCAAATTGTTTTTTCTGATCGGACGTCAGCGTCGGCAGGCGATCGCCGCTACGCATAGCCGTGTTTTGCAGAAAATCGATGAACGCCTTACGCTGGTCGCCTTCTTTATCGAAGCAACCACTCAGGCTCACCACCATTAATAACGCCGCCAGCGGCGCAAACCAGCGAGACCAGGACTTACCTGTCGCCATCATTTCTACTCCTGTCACCAATGCACTACCTGGCAAATTGCCACCCAATAACGATGCTAAGAATAGTCCAACAGCCCTTCGCAAGATACCCTTTCGCAATAATCTCTTATGCTTCTTCCACAGGGGAAGAAAACGATCGAAAAGCCCTGTGGGACGCAGGCTGGCTTAGCTTGCTAAGGATTTGCATAACTATTTACACATTTATACTAATGCCCGCCATAAGAACCTTTTCAAGCGCTTACTTCGACTGGGTATTCAGCTGAAACGCATAAGCATTTTTCTCAGCACGTTTAGCCACTAACGTGATCCCACGCACGCTTTAAATCCAGCTACAGTTAATAAGCTTCTTTGCGTTCACGTTCTCGCTGTGTGATTTATGAGGAGTTCTCAATGGAATATAAAGATCCAATGATTGAGCTGCTTAGCAGTCTTGAGCAGATTGTTTTTAAAGATAATCAGGCCGTTAGCCTGAGTCAGAAACCCAGCGCCTTCTCGGAGTTTGAGCAGCTACGTAAAAGCACCGGACTAAAAATCGATGATTTTGCTCAGGCGATGGGGGTTAGCGTGACGATGGTGCAGGAATGGGAGTCCAGACGACTCAAGCCCTCCATCACCGAACTGAAATTAATGCGTCTGATTCAGGCCAACCCAGGCCTCAGTAAGCAGTTAATAAGCTAGAAAAACGTTGCGCCGTTAGAAAACAACCCCGCTATGACGCGGGGTTTGTCATTTCAGAGCCAGATTAAAACGTTTCCCAGTTTGCATCAGAGGCCGAGGCCGTTTGTGGTTTCAATGTCGCTGGCTGCGGGCGAAGTTTTTCCTGCACAGGCTCTACACGACGCCCGCCGGATTGCTGGAGCTGGAACACCGCCACCGCCAGACGCAACTCGCTCGCCTGATCTTCCAGCGCCGCCGCGGCAGAAGCGGACTCTTCCACCAGCGAGGCGTTCTGCTGGGTCACGCTGTCCATCTCAGATACCGCCTGCGCCACCTGCTCAATGCCTTTGCTTTGCTCTTCAGAGGCCGACGCGATTTCGCCCATGATGTCAGTCACGCGGGTGACCGCCGAAACGATCTCCTTCATGGTGGTGCCCGCTTCACGAACCTGGCTGGAGCCGGTATCGATGCGCGACACCGAGTTTTCAATCAGTACTTTAATCTCTTTCGCAGCCTGTGCGCTGCGGCTAGCCAGCGTTCTGACTTCTCCCGCAACCACGGCAAATCCACGCCCTTGCTCCCCCGCCCGGGCAGCTTCTACCGCGGCGTTCAGCGCCAGGATGTTGGTCTGGAAAGCAATGCTGTCGATAACGCTGGTGATATCCACGATTTTGCCGGAGCTTTCGGCGATTTCGTTCATGGTGCTGACCACGCTATCCACCACACGCCCACCTTTCTGCGCGGTTTCGGAGGCGTTTTTCGCCAGACCGGTGGCCTGACGAGCGTTATCGGTGTTCTGCTTCACGGTCGCGGTAAGCTGCTCCATGCTGGCCGCTGTCTCTTCCAGCGCTGCCGCCTGCTGCTCGGTGCGTGAGGAAAGATCGCTGCTGCCGGCAGAGATTTCGCTGGCACCGGTGTAAATAGAATCTGCATTGTCGCGCACCACGCTCACGGTCTTCGCCAGCGACTGCTGCATAGTTTTGAGCCCGGCAGAAAGGCGGCTCATTTCGCTGCGCCCTTCGGCGTCGATCGAGCGGGTTAAATCTCCCTCAGAGATCGCCTGAATATGCCCCATCACGTTTTTCAGCGGACGCAGCAGCACGCGCTGCAGGCCCAGCCAGATAACTACCAGCGCCGCGATGACAATCAGTAAAATGGTGCCCAGCGTCCAGAGCATACCTGTATAGCTGCTTTGGTTCTCCGCGCTGGCGGCCTTCAACAGTCGGGTGTTCTGCGTCAGCCACTGACCGTAAACGGCTTTGAAATCGTCCTGAGCCTGCTGGGCGTCGAGGTTGCCATAAGCCTGGTAGTTATCGGCCTTCAGAAACTCAATGGACTGGGCCATGACGTCGTGCATTTGCTTGAAGCTGGCCGCCGCTTTGTCGTCGAGGGCTTTATCCTGGCCCGGCACATCGTCGGAATCCATATAGCTGGAAAATTGCTTTTGCGCGTCGGCCAGCAGCACACCGGCATTCGCCAGCAGCTTGTTCATCGCCTCCAGTGAGGCAGGGTCGCGCTGATTTTTCAGGACGCGAATTGCCACGCGGTTGATCGTGACGCGGGTTTCAACCAGCGTCTGGAAGCTGCCGCCCAGCTGCTGCTGCTGGTAGTTCAGCAGGCCGGTATTCTGGAAGTTAAGGCGATCGCTGCTGACGGAGGAGTAGTACAGAGCCCCGGTCACCAGCAAGAGCACGCTGAAGATCCCCAGCGTGGTGATAATTCCGGTGATAACTTTGATATTTTTCATAGCGCCCAACGTTCCTGAGGTAATGGCCGATATGAGATATATCGGTTCGGCGCAGATTTCCCTTACCGCCCCTGGCGCGACTTTTTGTTAATCCATTGATATTTGAAAGTAAAAAAATCAACAAAAAACCCGCCGAAGCGGGTTTTGGGGTTTCTTCACAACACAACGCCATTACTGCAGCAGAGAGATATCCGCCACTTGCAGGAACAGCTCGCGCAGCTTGGTCAGCAGCGTCAGGCGGTTAATACGCAGATCTTTATCTTCCGCGTTTACCATCACCTTGTCGAAGAACTCATCCACCGGCTCGCGCAGGTTGGCCAGCTCTTCCAGAGCTTCCTGGTAACGGCCTTCGGCGAAGTACGGCTGCAGTTTATCGCGCAGCACGACGACGTTGGTCGCCAGACGAATTTCTTCAGCTTCTTTCAGCACGGTGGCCTGCACGGTGTCGTTCAGCACTTCGTCAGACTTGGCAAGAATGTTAGAAACACGCTTGTTAGCCGCCGCCAGAGACGCCGCCGCTTCCAGAGTACGGAAGTGGGAAACCGCCTTCATGCGAGCATCGAAGTCAGCCGGTTTGGTAGGACGACGCGCCAGAACAGCCTGGATGGTGTCAACCGCATGGCCTTCTTCCTGATACCAGGTACGGAAGCGGCCCAGCATGAAGTCGATAACTTCATCCACCACGTTGGTGTTGGTCAGCTTGCTGCCGTAGAGGCGAACCGCTTCTTCGGTCAGAGTCTGCAGATCCAGCGGCAGGTTTTTCTCCACGATAATACGCAACACGCCCAGCGCGGCGCGGCGCAGCGCGAACGGGTCTTTATCGCCTTTCGGATGCTGGCCAATACCAAAGATGCCCGCGAGGGTGTCCATCTTATCGGCAATCGCCACGGCACAGGCCACCAGGTTAGACGGCAGGGCATCACCCGCAAAGCGTGGCTGGTACTGCTCGTTCAGCGCAACCGCAACGTCTTCCGCTTCGCCGTCGTGGCGCGCGTAGTGCATGCCCATCACGCCCTGGGTGTCGGTAAACTCGAACACCATGTTGGTCATCAGGTCGCACTTAGACAGCAGGCCAGCGCGGGTCGCGTGGTTCACGTCGGCGCCAATCTGGCCCGCAATCCAGCCGGAAAGGGCTTCGATACGGTTGGTTTTGTCGCGCAGGGTACCCAGCTCTTTCTGGAACAGAACTGTTTCCAGACGCGGCAGGTTGTCTTCCAGGCGCTTTTTACGGTCGGTATTGAAGAAGAACTCGGCATCTGCGAGGCGCGGGCGAACCACCTTCTCGTTACCGGAGATGATCTGCACCGGGTCTTTGGACTCGATGTTCGCCACGAAGATAAAGTTCGGCAGCAGTTTGCCGTCGGCCGCGTAGACCGGGAAGTACTTCTGGTCACCCTTCATGGTGTAAACCAGCGCTTCGGCAGGCACGGCCAGGAATTTCTCTTCGAACTTCGCAGTCAGCACCACCGGCCATTCCACCAGCGAGGTAACTTCTTCCAGCAGGCTTTCGCTCAGGTCAGCCTGACCGCCGATTTTACGGGCAGCTTCTTCGGCATCACGTTTGATGGCGGCTTTACGCGCTTCGTAATCAGCAATGACTTTCCCGCGCTCCAGCAAGATCTGCGGATACTGGTCGGCATTGTCGATGGTGAACTCCGGCTCGCCCATAAAGCGGTGGCCGCGGATCACGCGAGCGGACTGAATGCCCAGAATAGTGGCAGGAATCAGTTCGTCACCCAGCAGCAGCGTCACGGTATGAATCGGGCGCACGAACTGGATATCGGACGCGCCCCAGCGCATCAGTTTAGGAATCGGCAGCTTCGCCAGAGAAGTGGCAATCATGTTTGGCAGCAGAGCCTGCACGCTTTCGCCCTTCACGTGGGCGCGGTACATCAGCCACTCGCCTTTGTCGGTAGCCAGACGCTCGGCCTGGTCAACGGTGATCCCGCAGCCACGAGCCCAGCCTTCGGCGGCTTTGCTTGGTTTGCCTTCAGCGTCGAACGCCGCAGACACCGCAGGGCCGCGTTTTTCAACTTCGCGATCCGGCTGTGAAGCCGCCAGATTAGCGATTTTCAGCGCCAGGCGACGCGGGGCAGCAAACCATTTTACTTCGCCGTGGGCGATGTTGGCTGCATCCAGCTCGGCGGTAACGTTGGCAGCGAAGGACTCAGCCAGGCTGCGCAAGGCTTTTGGTGGCAGCTCTTCAGTGCCGATCTCCACCAGAAAAGTTTTTTCAGACATGGCGGCCTCTTAGTTTTTCTTATTGCACATCGGGAAGCCAAGCGCTTCACGAGAAGCGTAGTAGGCTTCGGCCACGGCTTTGGTCAGGGTGCGAATGCGCAGGATATAGCGCTGGCGCTCGGTCACGGAAATGGCCTTGCGCGCATCCAGCAGGTTAAAGCTGTGAGCGGCTTTCAGAATACGTTCGTAGGCCGGGAGCGGCAGCGGAGTTTCCAGCGCCAGCAGCTGCTGGGCTTCTTTCTCGTACTGCTCGAAGCAGGTGAACAGGAAGTCCACGTCGGCGTATTCGAAGTTATAGGTGGACTGCTCCACTTCGTTCTGGTGGAACACATCGCCGTAGGTGGTTTTCCCCAGCGGGCCGTCGCTCCATACGAGGTCGTAAACGCTGTCTACGCCCTGGATGTACATGGCCAGGCGCTCTAAACCGTAGGTGATTTCGCCGGTCACCGGCTTACACTCCAGGCCGCCAACCTGCTGGAAGTAGGTGAACTGCGTCACTTCCATACCGTTAAGCCACACTTCCCAGCCCAGGCCCCACGCGCCAAGCGTTGGGTTTTCCCAGTTATCTTCCACGAAGCGAATATCATGAATCGTTGGATCCATACCCAGCTCTTTCAGCGACCCGAGGTACAGCTCCTGAATGTTGTCCGGGGAAGGCTTAATCACCACCTGGAACTGATAGTAGTGCTGTAAACGGTTCGGGTTTTCGCCATAGCGGCCATCGGTAGGACGGCGGGACGGCTGCACATAAGCGGTGGCCATTGGCTCCGGCCCTAAGGCACGCAGGCTGGTCATCGGGTGAGAGGTGCCTGCGCCTACTTCCATGTCCAAAGGTTGAACAATGGTGCAGCCCTGGCGAGCCCAGTAGTCCTGTAAGGTCAGGATCAGGCCTTGAAAGGTCTTGGTATCAAACTTTTGCATGTTGAATTCGCACGCGTTCGGTGGATTTAAGAGAAGCGGCCAGTATATACGCAAACGCGGTCGAGTTGTATCAACACGGCAACGGAACGGCCGTGAGGGAGAAAGGCGTCAGGTTGTTGCGCGTTGGTTGAGGTTTTCGCGGCTGGAAAGGTGTGAAAATTGACCGCTTTCGTCAAACGAACAGGTAAAGCCCTCTTTGCGGGCAGTGCTGCCCATCATTTCGTAGCTGGCCTGATACTGCTTAAAATCTGACAGATTAATGCGCTGCGGCTGGGTGTTGTAGCGATAAGCGGCTTGATTTTTACAGGCAAGCTCCATCTCCTCGGTGTGAACCATCGGGCGCAACTTCTGCGCAGCCTGACCTTCCTGAGATGGAGAACTGCAGGCGCTGAGCATTAACGCCAGAAAAGCGGTTAAGAGAAGCCTATTTTTTCTTTCTGCCATCATCATTCGCTACCAGTACGTTAAACTCGGTTTCTTATATCGACGCCTCGTGCAGCAGGCATTTTGCGAAGCCGCCACGGGGATAGCAAGATGCGCCGGGCAAACTCAGACATTTCCGGACACGGGTAAGCAAGCGGGTTCAGAGGAACGAATGCAGCAAAAAATAAACTGGATAGACAACCTTCGGGGCATCGCCTGCCTGATGGTGGTCATGATCCACACCACAACCTGGTACATCACGAATCCACACGCCGTCACCGCGTTTAGCTGGGATTTTTCAAACGTTCTGAACTCGGCTTCTCGCGTCAGCGTCCCGCTGTTTTTCATGATTTCCGGCTACCTGTTTTTTGGTGAACGCAGCGCGCAGCAGCGCCACTTTCTCCGGATAGCCAGCTGCCTGCTGTTTTATAGCGCCATTGCGCTGCTGTATATCTGGCTGTTTACCCCCATCAGCACCGGCCTTGCGCTGCGTTACATCCTGGTCAAGCCGGTGTTCTATCACCTGTGGTTCTTCTTCGCGATTATAGTGATTTATCTGCTTTCACCGCTGATACAGGTGAAGAAAGTCAGCGCGGTGACAATCCTGGGGCTGATGGTGCTGCTCGGCGTGGTGGCAAACCCCAACACGGTGCCGCAGACGTTGGGCAACATGCGCTGGATGCCCGTTAACCTCTACATCAACGGCGACACCTTCTATTACGTGCTTTACGGGCTGCTTGGCCGGGCGATTGGGATGCTCGATACCCAAAGAAAAGGCGTCAGCGGCCTGGCGGCCGGCCTGTTTGTAATTTGCGTCATCTCCATTGCGCTGGGCACTCATCGGCAGTTGGAAATCAACAAAAACTTCGCCGAAACCTTCTACGTCTACTGCGGCCCGCTGGTGTTTATCGCCGCCATCAGCCTGCTGGTTGTTGCCAAAAACTGCCTGAACCAGCGCCCGCTGCCGGGCCTGACGTTTATCTCACGCTACTCGCTAGGTATTTATGGGTTTCATGCGCTGATTATCCATTACCTGCGTACCCATAATATCGAGCTGACCCACTGGCCGGTGCTGGATATTATGTGGATCTTCGGTGCGACGCTGGCGGGCAGCCTGCTGCTGGCCTTTGGGGTAGGAAAACTCGACCGCAAAAAACTGGTGAGCTAAGCGTCGCGGCTCCGGCCCCTGGCCCGATGGAGCTGGCGCGGAGAGGAAAACCCGGCTGCGCTGGCCGCCTGTTCCATACGCTGCCCCTGCTGCAGCCGCTGTTCCGCTACCGCCAGCCGGAGCTGTTCCAGGTAGTCACGCACGGAAATGCCCAGGTGATGCTGAAAAAGACGGGATAAATGTCGGGGGCTGACGTGAACCCGGCTAGCAATTTCGGGGATCGGCCAGGCAGCCTCAGGCGCAGCCGAAAGCAGATCCTGCGCACGATGCACCGCCGGGTGAATGTGGTTTCGGTAACGTAGCCAGGGCGAAAGCTGCGGATCGTCGCCCGAGCGGCGGAACCAAACCACCATCTCCCTGGCAACATCCAGTGCCACCCGTGGACCGCAGTAGCGGTTAATCAAATGCAAAGCGAGATCGATCCCCGACGTAATCCCTGCGCTAGTCCAGATGCCCCGATCTTCCACAAAAATGCGGTTGTCTTTCACCTGCGCACCAGGCGCTGCGATTTTCAGTCGCTCAAGCACATCATGATGCGTTGTGCACTGAATGCCGTGCATCAAACCTGCACGGGCTGCCAGCAGCGCCCCGGAACAAACACACATCAAATTAAGCTGCTGGCTGTGGATTTGTGGCTGCAGGCGGGTTAACCAGCGTCGGACTTCTTCCGCCTGCGGCGTGGCAAAAAAGCGGTTTGAATCGCATACGCCGGGCAGCACCAGCAGGCTCCCGGCGGGAAGGGTTTCAGGTAACGGCTGAATGCCGCTGAACGTCAGGCCGATAGAGGTTTCGACCTCAGGGTCCGGGCCAATGTAGTGCAGGTCAAACGCGTTCTTCGCCAGCACCAGCGTTTCCGCCGGGCCGCTCAGATCGAGGGACAAAACTCCCGGCAGCACCACAAACCAGACCCCTACACTCATTCCAGCGACTCCAGGCACTCGGCTACAGTTTGAATTTCGGCGAACCGCCCTGCCAGCACGGTTTCTGTGCGGTGACGCAGGGTGGTGGCGTCCAGCGTAACGCCTTTCCAGGTCATCGGGAAGGTCAGCATTGCCTCGCTAACAAAAGAAACCCGGTAACCCAGATCGGATGCCACCCGCGTCGTGGTTTCGCAGCATTGCTCGGTGCGGATCCCACAGATAATCAGGTGGTTGATGTCTCTGGTACGGAGCCAATGATCCAGCCCGGTATCGGTGAACGCGTTGTGGACGTGTTTCTGGAAACTGACCGCTGGCTCGTGGCGTAAAAATGGCATCGGCGTAACAAACCCCGAAGCCAGCGAAAAGACATCGTCTTCGTCCACATGGAAGATATCCACCACGGGCACGCCTCTCTGCTGGCAGCCAGCAATAAGCGTCAGCATCGCCAGCTGGAACGCCGGGACATCGTCTTCCTGCCAGTAACTCCGGTGGAAGAAGGACTGCTGGGTATCAATATTGATCAGCGCTGAACGTGACATTTTCGGACTCCTTGTTGATGGGGTTGAAACCATTCTGACAAGGGATATAACGGATGCTAAGACCAAAAACGGACAGGATAGTGTTGGTTTGAGACGATGAACGGCTCGCTGTACGTCCGGCACATTCTTCAACCGCAATTTGTCCCCTCACCCTAACCCTCTCCCCGGAAGGGAGAGGGAATAAATCATGCCAACCTTAACTTGTGATCCCCCTCGCCCCCTTGGGGGGAGGGACGGGGTGAGGGGAAAGTGAACACGACACTCAGGACATCAGCGGCAGCAGCTGCTGATAAATCTGGTTAAAGACCTGGCGGCGCCCGGCATAGCGCTGGTGACGAGCCAAATCAGGCTGATGTCTTTGCTCCAGCGGCGGTTGAGGCAACAGAGCCTGTAAAGGCTGGCCCGGAGAAAGCGCAATTTGCGCCAGACGTGCCGCCCCAAGCGCAGGCCCAACATCACCGCCGGTGCGGTAATCCAGCACCTGGCCGCTGATATCCGCCAGCATTTGCCGCCAGTACGGACTGCGCGCGCCACCGCCAATCAACGTGATGCTGGCTGGCGTAATGCCGCATTCATGCACAACATCCATACCATCCGCCAGCGCATAACCCACACCTTCCAGCACTGCGCGGGCAAGCTCGGCGGGGCCGTGCTGATGGGTCAGGCCAAAAAAGGTGCCTTTAGCCTGCGGGTTATTATGCGGAGTCCGCTCCCCGGAAAGATAAGGCAGGAACCAAACCACGCCGGCGTCCGGATTTGCCTGCTCTGCCGCCGCTAATAGAGCCGGTACGCTGCCCAGGCCGGTGAGTTTAGCCGCCCAGTCAAGGCAAGAGGCCGCACTCAGCATCACAGACATTAAGTGCCAGCGGTTAGGTAACGCATGACAAAAACTGTGTACTGCGCTTTCCGGCCTGCTGCGGAAGCCGTCACTGACGGCAAAATAAACCCCGGATGTGCCGAGCGAGAGCATTGCCTGCCCGGCATCGACCATACCGACACCAATAGCCCCAGCGGCATTGTCACCTCCGCCCGCCACAACGGGTACCGCAGGCATTTTCCAGGCATCAGCAACTTCCCGCGTTAGCACGCTGGTGATTTCACTGCCCTCAAACAATTCAGGCATATGCCGCCGGGAAAGGCGACAGGCATCAAGCATCGTGTCGCTCCAGTCGCGTTTCGCCACATCCAGCCACATCGTGCCAGCCGAATCGGACATGTCGCTGGCAAATTCTCCGGTCATTCTCAGACGAAGATAGTCCTTCGGCAGCAGCACTTTATTGATTTGCGCAAAGATCTCCGGTTCATGACGTTCGACCCACAGAAGCTTAGGTGCGGTAAAGCCAGGCATCATCAGGTTACCGGTTATCGCTCGCGCCTCTTCCACGTTGCTTTCCAGCAGCGCACATTCCTCGCCGCTGCGGCCATCGTTCCAAAGGATAGCCGGGCGAAGTACGCGCTGTTTGCTGTCCAGCAACGTTGCACCATGCATCTGGCCAGCAAGTCCAATCGCTTTTACACCACTGAGTGAGTGTTCCGTGCCGAGCGCGCGCATCGCGCGATCGGTAGCCTGCCACCAGTGTTCGGGATCTTGCTCAGACCAAAGGGAATGAGGCCGGGATACGGTCAGCGGCTCGCTGCATGTAGCCATCACTTCACCTGCTTCACTGAGCAGGATTACCTTCACGCCCGAAGTGCCAAGATCGATGCCGATATACATGGTAGCTCCTTAATATCGCGCCGCTTTTCAGCGGCGCAGGCAAGTTTAGTTATCGAACAAATAGTGGTTAATCAGGTTTTCCAGCCGCTCCTGATGCCCGCTTTGATGCTGCGGGGCCAGCTTGTGCTGCTCAGCGTACTGCGCCAGCTGCGTGAGCGATATCTGCCCTTTAAGAATTTGCTGGCCCAGCTCACTATTCCACCCGGCGTAGCGTTTGGCGACACGTTTATCAAGCTCGCCGTCTTCAACCATGCGGGCAGCCACTTTCAGCGCCAGCGCCATCGTATCCATGGCGCCGATATGACCATAGAACAGGTCGTATTTGTCGGTACTCTGGCGGCGTACTTTGGCGTCGAAGTTCAGGCCACCGGTCGTGAATCCACCGGCTTTCAGGATCTCATACATCACCAGCGCGTTTTCCTCGACGCTGTTCGGGAACTGATCGGTATCCCAACCCAGTTGCGGATCGCCCCGGTTAGCATCCACCGAGCCAAAAATACCCAGCGCAATCGCGCTGGCGATTTCGTGGTGGAATGAGTGGCCGGCGAGCGTCGCGTGGTTAGCCTCAATGTTCACCTTTATCTCTTTTTCGAGACCAAACTGCTTCAGGAAGCCGTAGACCGTCGCCACGTCGTAATCGTACTGATGTTTGGTCGGTTCCTGCGGCTTCGGTTCGATAAGCAACGTGCCGCGGAAACCGATTTTATGCTTGTGCTCAACGACCATTTGCATAAAGCGCCCGATTTGCTCTCGCTCCTGCCGCAGGTCCGTATTCAGCAGGGTTTCATACCCTTCGCGCCCGCCCCACAGTACATAGTTTTCCCCGCCTAATTGATGCGTGGCGTTCATGGCCGTCACGACTTGCGTCGCTGCCCAGGTAAACACTTCAGGGTCGGGATTCGTCGCTGCTCCAGCGCCGTAGCGAGGGTGGGTAAAGCAGTTAGCCGTGCCCCACAGCAGCTTCACGCCACTGTCCTGCTGTTTTTGCGCCAGGACTTCCGTCATCTGTGCAAAATTGTTCAGGTATTCCTTCAGCGACGCGCCTTCCGGCGACACGTCAACATCATGAAAGCAGTAATACGGCACGCCCAGTTTCTGGAAAAACTCAAACGCCACATCAGCCTTGCGCTTCGCAAGCGCCATCGCGTCTCCGGCCTGCTGCCACGGGCGTTCAAACGCGCCGACACCGAACATATCCGCGCCCGTCCAGCAGAATGTGTGCCAGTAGCAGGCCGCAAAACGCAGATGCTCTTCCATGCGTTTTCCAAGAATTAAAGCATCCGGATCGTAGTGGCGGAACGCCAGTGGATTAGTGGTTTTAGGGCCTTCAAAACGCACGCGTTCGAGTTGGTCGAAATAAGCTTGCATAGTTAACTCCGTCATCAGAAAACTGCGGCAGGATAGCTGGTCAGCTCATCCTGAATTTTCCCTGACGGTTGCTCAATTACGTTATTTCACACTGGGATTGAGAGAATACTCAAATGTGCGTCACCTCGCAAAAAAAGAATAAAATAATAAATAAACATCGCGTAACTGCTTCCATAAATTAGTGCAACAGACTAGCCATTCAATATGAAATCAGATCGCCATCATAATTTTACGATTAAACAAAAAAACATAACGCGAAGATAAAAATCAGTAATTGATGCTTTCCCCCAGAGCGATAACAATTCAAACCGTCTGCTGATATGAATCATTCTTTACTCCGATAAGCCCTTTCCCGACAGGTAAAATAATATGAAGATAAAGAACCTCTTAGTCACGCTATGTGCCTCACTTATCCTTACCAGCGTAAGTGGCATCGCAAAAGAAGTGAAAATCGGTATGGCGATTGATGACCTTCGCCTCGAGCGCTGGCAGAAAGATCGCGATATTTTTGTGAAAAAAGCGGAATCGTTAGGCGCAAAAGTTTTTGTCCAGTCCGCCAATGGCAACGAAGAAACGCAGATGTCGCAAATTGAAAATATGATCAACCGCGGTGTTGATGTATTAGTGATTATTCCTTACAACGGCCAGGTATTAAGTAACGTGGTCGCAGAGGCTAAACGTGAAGGCATTAAAGTGCTCGCCTACGATCGCATGATTAATAATGCTGACATTGATTTCTATATTTCTTTCGACAATGAAAAAGTCGGTGAATTACAAGCAAAAAGCATCGTAAGCAAAGTGCCGCAAGGGAACTATTTCTTAATGGGTGGTTCACCAGTAGATAATAATGCGAAATTATTCCGCGCCGGGCAGATGAAAGTATTGAAACCTTATATCGACGAAGGAAAAATTAAAGTCGTCGGCGATCAGTGGGTTGACGGCTGGCTGCCAGAAAACGCGCTGAAGATTATGGAAAATGCCCTGACGGCAAACAATAACAAAATTGATGCCGTTGTCGCCTCTAACGACGCCACTGCGGGCGGCGCAATTCAGGCGTTAAGTGCGCAAGGGCTGGCGGGGAAAGTGGCTATTTCGGGTCAGGATGCCGATCTCGCGGGCATTAAACGCATTATTGCCGGCACACAAACGATGACCGTCTATAAACCGATTACCAAACTGGCGGACACCGCCGCTGAAATTGCCGTCGAACTGGGTGAAGGCAAACAGCCAGCCGCTGACGCCACACTAAATAATGGCCTCAAAGATGTCCCATCCCGTCTCTTAACACCTATTGAGGTAGAAAAAACCAATATCGACAGCACCGTCATTGCCGACGGTTTCCACAAAAAGAGCGATCTCTAGCCGCCAGGCCTGCGCATATGCAGGCCTTCTCTTTCACCAGGAGGAGCCTTATGCCTCATTTGTTGGAAATGAAAAACATCACCAAATCCTTTGGGCCGGTGAAAGCCGTGGATAACGTAAGCCTGGTTCTGGAAGCTGGAGAAGTGATGTCGCTATGCGGTGAAAATGGCTCAGGTAAATCCACGCTAATGAAAGTGCTGTGCGGTATTTACCCTCACGGCAGCTATGAGGGCGAGATCTGGTTTGCCGGTGAGCCGCTGCAGGCAAACCATATTCGCGACACAGAACGTAAAGGCATCGCCATCATTCATCAGGAACTGGCGCTAGTGAAGCACCTTACGGTGCTGGAAAACATCTTTCTTGGCGTAGAGATTACACATCGCGGCCTGCTCGACTTCGATGCCATGACATTACGCTGCCAAAAGTTGCTTGCCCAGGTGAACCTGACGCTCTCCCCGGAAACACGCGTGGGGGATTTGGGGTTGGGGCAGCAGCAGTTAGTGGAGATCGCGAAGGCGCTGAACAAGCAGGTCAGGCTACTGGTGCTGGACGAACCCACCGCCTCGCTCACCGAGCAGGAAACCGCCGTGCTGCTCGGGATAATTCGCGATCTGCAGGCGCACGGCATCGCCTGTATTTATATCTCCCACAAGCTCAATGAGGTGAAAGCCATTTCCGACACCATCTGCGTGATTCGCGACGGGCAGCCCATTGGCACTCGCGAAGCTAAGCAGATGAGCGAGGACGATATCATCACCATGATGGTTGGCCGGGAGCTGACCGCACTGTACCCAAGCGAACCCCACCAAACCGGTGATGAGATCCTGCGCGTCGAACACCTGACCGCATGGCACCCGGTCAACCGGCACATCAAGCGAGTCAACGATGCCTCGTTTTCTCTGCGAAAGGGGGAAATTTTGGGTATTGCCGGGCTGGTCGGCGCAGGAAGAACCGAGGCGGTGCAGTGCCTGTTTGGTGTCTGGCAGGGGCGCTGGGAAGGCGAAATCTACATCGATGGGCAGCAGGTCAGTATCAATAACTGCCAGCAGGCTATCGCTCACGGTATCGCCATGGTGCCGGAAGACCGTAAGAAAGACGGTATCGTACCGGTCATGGCCGTGGGGCAAAACATCACGCTTGCCGCATTAAGTCAGTTTTCGGGGGCCTTAAGCAGCCTGGATGAAGCACAAGAACAGCAATGCATGCTGCAGTCGCTGAAACGCCTGAAAGTCAAAACATCATCACCTAACCTGGCGATTGGCCGCCTGAGCGGAGGGAACCAGCAGAAAGCGATTCTTGCCCGCTGCCTGTTGCTCAATCCGCGCATCCTGATACTCGACGAACCCACGCGAGGCATCGACATTGGCGCGAAGTACGAAATCTACAAACTTATCAATCAACTGGTGCAGCAGGGGATAGCCGTCATCGTCATCTCCTCTGAACTCCCCGAAGTGCTCGGCCTGAGCGATCGCGTGCTGGTGATGCACGAAGGCCGCATAAAAGCCGATTTGATTAACCATAATCTGACCCAGGAAAAGGTCATGGAAGCCGCCCTGAGGAGTGACCCCCATGTCGAAAAGCAATTTGTCTGAAATGAAACTGACGGCACCAGGCCGTGCTCCCGCTGGGGCATTAAAATCGCTGAACCTGCAGGTTTTTGTCATGATTGCCGCGATTGCCGTCATCATGTTGTTCTTTACCTGGCAGACGGACGGTGCTTACCTGAGCGCCCGCAACGTCTCCAACCTGCTTCGGCAAACGGCTATTACCGGCATCCTCGCGGTGGGCATGGTGTTCGTCATTATTTCGGCTGAAATAGACCTCTCGGTTGGCTCAATGATGGGGCTTCTGGGCGGCGTGGCGGCCATTTTTGACGTCTGGCTAGGCTGGCCTTTGCCACTCACGATTGTTGTCACGCTGGCCCTGGGGCTGGTTCTCGGGGCATGGAACGGGTGGTGGGTTGCCTATCGCAAAGTGCCTTCGTTTATCGTCACGCTCGCGGGCATGCTGGCATTTCGCGGCATTCTTATCGGCATCACCAATGGTACAACCGTGTCACCGACCAGTGGGGCCATGTCGCAAATAGGGCAAAGCTATTTATCAGACGGCATTGGTTTTACCGTTGGCGTTCTCGGGTTGATGGCATTTATTGCCTGGCAGTGGCGGCTGCGTATGCGTCGCCAGGCTCTCGGCCTTGCCGCGCCGGCATCGGGAGGCTTGGTTGGCCGTCAGGCAATCACTGCAGTGGTCGTGCTCGGCGCTATCTGGCTGCTGAACGACTATCGAGGCGTCCCGACGCCGGTACTGCTCCTTGCTTTGCTGCTGCTCGCCGGGATGTTTATGGCCACCCGAACTGCGTTTGGCCGCCGCATTTACGCCATCGGCGGCAATATTGATGCCGCGCGCCTTTCGGGAATAAATGTCGAACGTACTAAGCTCGCCGTGTTTGCGATAAACGGCCTGATGGTGGCGATTGCCGGGTTAATTCTTAGCTCGCGCCTCGGGGCCGGCTCACCTTCCGCAGGGAATATCGCCGAACTGGATGCTATCGCCGCTTGCGTCATTGGTGGAACCAGCCTGGCAGGCGGTATAGGCAGCGTCGCCGGTGCGGTGATGGGGGCGTTTATTATGGCCTCTTTGGACAACGGCATGAGCATGATGGACGTCCCGACCTTCTGGCAGTACATCGTGAAAGGCGCCATTTTGCTGCTCGCGGTATGGATGGATTCTGCGACCAAACGCCGGGCTTAACAGGCCTGGCGGGTAAAACGTGCAAACGATCACAATGCCGGGGTGGCGTTCCCCGGCACGCTCGCGGCTGTGATATGCAGACATCAGGTTAGCTACGGGAAACTATCGGCATGTTTGAGAAACGTCATCGCATCACGCTGTTGTTTAACGCCAATAAAGTCTACGACCGCCAGGTCGTCGAAGGTGTGGGGGAATATTTGCAGGCCTCTCAGTCAGAATGGGATATTTTTATCGAAGAGGATTTTCGCGCCCGCATTGATAATATCAAAGAGTGGCTGGGCGACGGCGTGATTGCCGATTTTGACGATCGGGAGATTGAACACTTACTGGAAGGTGCCGAAGTCCCGATTGTCGGCGTCGGTGGCTCCTACCACACGCCGGAGCACTACCCCGCAGTGCATTACATCGCGACAGACAACCACGCGCTGGTGGAAAGCGCCTTCCTGCATCTGAAAGAGAAAGGCGTGCAGCGTTTTGCGTTTTATGGGTTGCCCGGCTCGAGCGGCAAACGCTGGGCCGTCGAGCGCGAGCACGCTTTTCGTCAGTTGGTTGCGAAGGAAAAGTACCGGGGCGTGGTTTATCAGGGAATCGAAACAGCGCCAGAAAACTGGCAGCACGCCCAAAATCGCCTGGCAGACTGGGTACAAACGCTACCGCCGCAAACCGGCATTATTGCGGTCACGGACGCCCGAGCCCGCCACCTGCTGCAGGTCTGCGAACATCTGCATATCCCCGTCCCGGAAAAGCTTTGCGTGATCGGCATCGATAACGAGGAGCTGACCCGCTATTTATCGCGGGTTGCGCTTTCGTCAGTGGCACAGGGTACGCGTCAGATGGGCTATCAGGCCGCCAAATTGCTGCATCGCCTGCTGGACAGCGAAATCCTGCCTCTCCAGCGCGTGCTTGTGCCGCCGGTGAGGGTTGTGGAACGCCGCTCCACAGATTATCGCTCGCTGCATGACCCGGCGGTAATCCAGGCGATGCACTACATTCGCAATCACGCCTGTAAGGGAATTAAAGTCGAACAAGTGCTGGATGCGGTCGGGATCTCGCGTTCAAACCTGGAGAAACGTTTTAAAGAAGAGGTCGGCGAGACGATTCACGCGGTGATCCACGCCGAAAAACTGGAAAAAGCGCGCAGCCTGCTGATTTCAACTTCTTTATCTATCAATGAAATATCACAGATGTGCGGCTATCCGTCTTTACAATATTTCTATTCGGTATTTAAAAAAGAGTATGACGCCACGCCTAAAGAACACCGCGATCGCTTTAGCGAAATTTTAGTTTAAACCTCTAAATAACAATGCCCTCCGAAGAGGGCATTAATATACATGTACGAATGGGAGCAGAATTAATTCGGCAGCATTAAACGCTGGTTGCTCTGATACATCGCGAACAGGAAGTTATTATAGCTTGAGCCTTTCGCCGAATACCCTTTCAGCTTGTGAATCATATTATTAGCCGTCACTTCCTGATCCGCTTTACGCAACTTGGCGCGCTCTTTACGGAATGAAGAATAGGCCGGATGGGTATTCAGGTTAGCGACGTAAGCATTCACGCCTTCATTCACAGAGCCGTAATGCAGGTAGCCTTTCACTTTACCCGGCTCACTGTTGCAATGGCGCTTGGTGCACTTCATGCCAAACAGGTTGTTGTTGCTGCGGGCTAGTTTTGACGTGCCCCAGCCACTTTCCGCCGCCGCCATCGTCGCCACCATATTGGTAGGAATGATATCGACTTTTTCCAGCAGGCTGTTCCACGGCACGCGGTTAGTGTTACCGCGCCACGCCACCTTGTACCGCTGGGTGATTTCTTTCAGACGTGCACGCTCAGTCGGCGACCAGCGCTTTTCGTACTGCTTTGAAATCAACCAGTTACGGTCGGCAGTTATCGCTGCATTTTGGCGGGTAATATATGGCATGACCGTCCGGAGAAACGCTTTTTTCCTTGGTGTCCCGGAAGGGTATTTTCGCAAATCAGGAAGCGAACCATTTTCACTATTGCGAGAATACTCTTTTTTACTACTTGCCAGTTTACTGCTTACCGCTTTCTTGCTGCTTACTTTCGTTATATGGGCCTTGCTGTGCGATTTAGGCTCATGTTTACTGGCGAGCGCGTGACTTGAAAAGCCCACGGTCAGCAACATGAGTATCGCGGCCCCGAATCGTCGGAATGGGGGTGATATCATTAGCTCTCCTGGTCGGATCGATCGTTTCCAGTGCCTTATTTTTTAAAAGGTTTTAGAAAAATAGAGGCGAATTATATCAAAATTAACCGCTCAGAGCACGTTTAGAAATAGTACTATTCCGAAACAATGTCACCTATGAACTTCTTATGGTGGTAAAAAGTATTGTAAAATTCGGGGCTTAATCACACTTCGTGGCACAGCAAAAAAATGTACTGTGAAGAATGATTCCCGCGTTTAGAGAGTGAGATTATTGGTTATATTTTTAAGGTGGCGGCGGCAATAGCCTGACGGCGAAACGACCGGGGTTGAGGCGCTCAAATAACATTTGATACAGGAAAACTGGCAACATGAGCCTGGTGCAGAACCTGATAAAAAAAGCCTTTGCAACGGCGAACGCCAACGAAGCCGCCAGCTTCCTTGCCAGCGCATGCAACCGCATGAAATTGCATAATAAAGAGCAAATTCAGGCCGAGGTTAGCGCGGCATTAGTCAACGTTAATCTCGTGCGCATCAGTGAAAAGCCGCCGCAAACCAAAACGGTTTATCAGGACTCGCCAGAAACCCTCCGTCGCCTGAGAGAAGCAGAGTCTCTCTCCACCAGCCTGCTTGCCCAGCTACGAGAAGCCCAACAGCGCTCCGCTCAGGGCGACACCGTCGAAACGACTGCCCGTCTGCAACGCTATGAAAAACAGGTCACAGAGCTCCAGAAAGCGCTGAATATCAGCCAGGAAATGCACCTGAAAGAATCCGCCCTGGTGCGCAGCGTAATGCAGCGCGAAATTGATGAGCTTAAAAGCCTGCTGAACCGCCAGAAAGAATCCGGCTCCGGGCTGCAGGAGACCCATCAGCGGGAAAAAGCCGAGCTACATCAGCGGCTGGAAGCCGCCGACGAACTGATAAAAACCCAGCAGGAAGCGCGCTACAAAGCGGAAGCGGAAGTGACGCTCCTGCATGAAAAACTCGAGAACCTGCGAGCAGAGAACCATTACAGCTTTGAGCAGTGCGAAACCCTGAACGCCAGACTCACCAAAACGATCGATGAGCTGCTCGCCACCCGCAACACGCTGAGCGCCCACTTCGGCCACTGGTTAACGAACAAATAAAAACGTTAACGCCGTCACTCACCCCGGCGGCTACACCCTGCAAAACGCATGGGCAGGATGAGCGAATGTTCGGCGGGGGATGGCAAACTGCGCAATAAATCCCCACTGGATGATGCGTATGAAACGACTTTCTCTCTGCCTGTTGTTCACGCCCTGCCTTGCCTATGCGGGCTGGAACGCGCCGGGGCTTTCTCCTTTTCAGGCCACAAATCCAGGCCTGTTTACCAGCGCAACACACCTTGATAAAAGTACCCTTCCCCTCAGGCTGACACAGGATAATCAATGCTGGCAGCCCTCAGAGGCCATCAAACTTAATCAGGTTCTGTCCCTGACGCCCTGCGCCGGGGATGCCCCGACTTGGCGGGTTTTCCGCGCCGGAGAGTACCAGGCGCAAATAGATACCCGCAGCGGGACACCAACGCTGATGCTGAGCCTTCAGCCAGAGATAAGCAGTCAGCCTCAGCAAGCGGTGGCGCAGTGCCCGAAATGGGATGGAAAACCGCTCAGCGTCGATGTCAGCAGCACTTTTGCTGAGGGGGCGATAGTGCGGGATTTCTACAGCGGGAATACGGCAACGGTAAAACAAGGCCACATCACGCTGAAGCCCGCGGCCGGAAGCGGCGGTTTATTGCTGCTGGAGTCCGCCGCCGTGGAGAAGCCAGCCCCGTTTAGCTGGCAGAATGCGACGGTTTATTTTGTTCTCACCGACCGTTTTGAAAACGGCAACCCGGCGAACGACCACAGCTATGGCCGCCATAACGACGGCATGCAGGAGATTGGCACCTTCCACGGCGGCGATCTCGCCGGGCTGGCCAGTAAACTGGATTACCTGCAGCAGCTTGGCGTTAACGCGCTCTGGATAAGCTCCCCGCTGGAGCAAATTCACGGCTGGGTGGGCGGCGGCACCAAAGGCGATTTCCCGCATTACGCCTACCACGGCTATTACACCCAGGACTGGACGAAGCTTGATGCCAACATGGGCAACGAAGCCGATCTCCGTCGACTGGTGGATGAAGCCCATCAGCGCGGGATCCGCATTCTGTTTGACGTCGTGATGAATCACACCGGATACGCGACGCTTGCCGACATGCAGGCGTACCAGTTTGGCGCCCTCTATCTCAAAGGCGATGAGCTTAAAAAAACCCTCGGCGAGCGCTGGACTGACTGGAAGCCAGCGCCCGGCCAAAGCTGGCACAGCTTTAACGATTACATCAACTTCAGCGACAAAACTGCATGGGATAAGTGGTGGGGCAAGGCCTGGATCAGAACGGATATTGGCGATTACGACAATCCCGGCTTTGACGACTTAACCATGTCGCTCGCCTTCCTGCCCGATTTGAAAACCGAAGCGACCGCTCCGGCAAAATTACCGGTGTTTTACAGCCATAAGCCGGATACCGCCGCGAAGGCGATACCGGGCTACACGGTTCGCGATTACCTGACTCATTGGCTAAGTCAGTGGGTACGTGACTACGGCATTGATGGCTTCAGGGTCGATACGGCAAAACACGTCGAAAAAGCGGCCTGGCAGCAATTAAAAACACAGTCCAGCGCGGCATTGGCCGAATGGAAGCAGGCCAACCCGGACAAAAAAATCGACGATGCGCCGTTCTGGATGACGGGCGAAGCCTGGGGACACGGCGTGATGAAAAGCGATTACTACGCCAGCGGCTTCGACGCGATGATCAACTTCGACTATCAGGAACAGGCGGCCAAAGCGGTGGATTGCCTGGCGACGATTGACCCGACCTGGCAGCAAATGTCTGACAAACTTCAGCAATTCAACGTGCTGAGCTACCTTTCCTCCCACGATACCCGCCTGTTCCGGGAGGGCGGACAAAAAGCGGCGGAGCTGTTGCTGCTCACGCCAGGCGCGGTGCAAATATTCTACGGGGATGAAACCCAAAGGCCGTTTGGCCCCACGGGCTCTGACCCGCTGCAGGGCACCCGCTCGGACATGAACTGGCAGGATGCCACCGGCAAACAGGCCGCAACGCTTGCCCACTGGCAGAAGCTGAGCCAGTTCCGCGCCCGTCACCAGGCTATTGGTGCAGGAAAACAAACCACCTTGAGCGTAAAACAGGGCTATGCCTTTAGCCGGGTCATCGGGGATGACAAGGTGATGGTGGTGTGGGCGGGCAATCCGTAGGCGTTAAAGCCCCTCACCCCGGCCCTCTCCCCAGAGGGGCGAGGGAGAAAAGAAACGGCAAGGTAATTATTCATCCCCTCTCCCTCCCAGGGAGAGGGTTAGGGTGAGGGTAATAACGCCACATCCATGAAAAGAGCTCCCGGCTTCAACACATCCTGCTGCACAGCACAAATCACACAGCATATTCACCAACAGTGGCTATGCTTACCAGGTTTGCACGGCGTTATTTGTAGCGCTATGGTTAGCCTCTTTTCAAAAGTATTCAGCAGACCCACGTTATGACGTTTTCACTTTTCGGCGACAAATTCACCCGCCATGCAGGCATCACCCGCCTGATGGAGGATCTCAACGACGGCCTGCGCACGCCAGGCGCCATCATGCTTGGCGGCGGCAACCCTGCGCAGATCCCGGCGATGAACGACTACTTCCAGCAACTGCTTTCCGAGATGCTGGCCAGCGGTAAACTGACCGACACGCTATGCAACTACGACGGTCCGCAGGGGAAAAGTGAACTGCTAAAATTGCTTGCCGGTATGCTGCGTGATGAACTGGGTTGGGACATCGAACCACAGAATATTGCACTAACAAACGGCAGTCAGAGCGCGTTTTTCTACTTGTTTAACCTTTTCGCCGGACGTCATGCGGATGGCCGCACCAAAAAGGTGCTTTTCCCGCTGGCGCCAGAGTACATCGGCTACGCGGATGCCGGGCTGGAAGAGGAGCTGTTTGTCTCCACCCGTCCGAACATCGAACTGCTGCCGGAAGGCCAGTTTAAGTACCACGTTGACTTCGAGCACCTGCATATCGGCGAAGATACCGGCATGATCTGCGTCTCGCGCCCGACGAACCCGACCGGCAACGTGATCACCGACGAAGAGCTGATGAAGCTGGACGCGCTGGCGAACCAGCACGGCATTCCGCTGGTGATCGATAACGCCTACGGCGTGCCGTTCCCCGGCATCATCTTTAGCGAAGCCCGCCCGCTGTGGAACCCGAACATCATCCTGTGCATGAGCCTGTCCAAACTCGGCCTGCCGGGCAGCCGCTGCGGGATCATTATCGCTAACGAGAAAATCATCTCAGCCATCAGCAACATGAACGGCATCATCAGCCTGGCGCCGGGCGGCATTGGCCCGGCCATGGCCTGCGAAATGATTAAGCGGAACGATCTGCTGCGCCTCTCTGAAACGGTTATCAAGCCGTTCTACTACCAGCGCGTGCATGAGACTATCGCCGTGATCCGCCGCTATCTGTCGCCGGAACGCTGCCTGATCCACAAACCGGAAGGCGCTATTTTCCTCTGGCTGTGGTTTAAAGACCTGCCGATTACCACCGAGCTGCTGTACCAGCGCCTGAAAAAGCGCGGCGTGCTGATGGTGCCGGGCGATTACTTCTTCCCGGGGCTGGACAAGCCGTGGCCGCACACGCACCAGTGCATGCGTATGAACTATGTGCCGGAGCCGGAAAAGATCGAGGCGGGGGTGAAAATCCTGGCCGAAGAGATTGAGCGAGCCTGGGCGGAAGCCGAGTAACAATGTAAAACGGGGCGTAATGCCCCGTTTTTTTATCTCACCACTAAAGCATCATAGCCTTTCCAGCGGTAGTTCAGCATTGAAATCCCCCAGCAGGCGATAAACAGCCCGACCACAACGAATCCGGCGTTGCCGAGGTTATCGTTGAGCGCGCCAACCCACTGCCAGATCCCGCCCTCAAGCTGGAATTTGTCTGCCAGCAGGCCCAGCGCTTCAAGCCCGCCGATAAACAGCGCCACCACCACGGAAGTGCCGGTAATCGTCATGTTGTAGTAGAGCTTGCGCTGCGGTTTGTTAAACGCCCAGCCGTAAGCGCCCACCATAATCACGTTGTCGAGGGTATCCACCAGCGCCATGCCGCTGGCAAACAGCGCCGGGAACACCAGAATCGACCAGATAGACATGCCGCTGGAAGCACTGGCAGCAGAAATGCCCAACACGCCAATCTCGGTGGCGGTGTCAAAGCCGAGGCCGAACAGGAAGCCGACCAGGTACATGTGCCAGCTTTTGCCGATCAGGCGGAAAACAGAGTTAAACAGCCAGCTCATCATGCCGCCGCCGGTCAGTTCCGTCGCATCTGCAGCCAGTGGTTCACCGCGTTTAAGCTGGCGGAAGTTGCGCCACACGCCACGCAAGATAACCAGGTTGACCAGCGCCATCGCCAACAGGAAGCAGGCCGACACGGCGGTGCCGATCACGCCGCCAACGTCGTGAAACCAGTCCATTTTTTGCTGGAAGGCTGCCGCCGTGGCTGCAATGGCGACAGAAGCCAGAATCACAATGCTGGAGTGGCCCAGCGAGAACCAGGCTCCCACGCCAAACGGGCGCTTGCCCTGCTGCATCATTTTGCGGGTGACGTTATCAATCGCGGCGATATGGTCGGCATCCACCGCGTGGCGCAGGCCGTAGCACCAGGCCAGCAGGCTGGCCGCCATCAGCGCCGAGCTGTGGTTAAACGCCGCCAGCGCCCAGGCCCAGGCGGCAAAGTTAGCCGCCACTAAAACCGCCAGCAGCAGACCGGCGCGCGGGTTGTCACGAAGAACACGCATTAACATCTTTTTTATCCTTGTGGTGATTCAAATAGCGGGCAGCGGCAACCACTGCCTGCCCCAGGGAAAGCGCCCCGTCACCGGCCGGAAGCCGCGTCGGGAAGAGAGTTGTAAAATCGGAGAGGTAGAACGCCAGGCGCTCGCGCAGCAGGCGGTTGTGCAGTACGCCGCCGCCGCAGGCCACGGTGGTCACGCCGGTGAGCAAGGCATGATGGCGAACCAGCGCTGCAAGGCCTTTCGCCAGGGCATCGTGAAACGCCCAGGCCCGCGCTCCGGCCTCACCCTGCCAGCCAAACCATTGCCGCCAGAAGGCCGCCAGGTCGAGATGACCGTTCACCAACGGCAGAGTGACAGGGTGCGAGCATGAGCCAGCGTCCAGCGCCAGGGCTTCAAGGCGACAGGCCGCTTCACCTTCATAGCTTTGTTGGTAAGGCGCGCAGTTGAGTGCGGCGGCAACGGCATCAAACAGCCGCCCGCAGGAGGAGGCCAGTGGGGCATTAACTCCGCGAGCTACTGCTTTCGCCAGCGGTCGCCACGCCTGCGCCCGCACCGCTTCCGTTTCGGGATAACGCTGCCAGCCGGGCACAAACGCCTCACACTGGGCCAGCAGGTTACGCCACGGTTGCACGGCGGCCAGGTCTCCCCCCGGCAACGCCACGGCAGGCAGCCCGCCAAGGTGCACGCAGCGCCGGTAATTCACCAGCAGACATTCGCCGCCCCAAAGCTGGCCAGCCTCGCCATAGCCAATGCCGTCCAGCGCAAGGGCAAGTACGTTGCCGCCATTCAGCGGCCAGCCGTGCTCAGCCAGGCAGGCCGCCACGTGAGCGTGATGATGCAGCACTTCGGTAACAGGAAGCGCCATGTCATGCCCCACCTGCGCGCTGCGGTAGCAAGGATGTGCGTCGAGCGCGACATGCTCCGCCTTAAAGCCGTAGATCTCGCTCATCAGCGCCAGCGCACTTTGCCATTGGGCCTCCACGCCCTCCTGAGCCAGATCGCCAAAATGCTGGCTCAGCACCGCCTGCCCGCCGCGAACCAGACAGAAGGTATTCTTGAGATCGCCCCCCAACGCCAGAATCGGCGGCAAATCTTTAAAGCCAGCAGGCAAAGGAAGCGCATCCGGCACAAAGCCTCGCGCACGGCGCAGTATTTCACCGCTGGCTCGCATCACCGAGTCGTCCATGCGCTGAAGAATGTCGCGGTTATGCAGCAGAAAACCGTCGGCAATATCGCCCAAATCCTGAAGTGCCTGAGCGTTGTCGATAGCCGGTGGCCTGCCGTTCAGGTTCCCGGAGGTCATCACCAGCGGGCCACCGAAATCCTGTACCAGCAGATGCTGGAGCGGGTTAGCAGGCAGCATTACGCCGGTTTCGTTTCGCCCCGGCGCCACGGCAGCGCTCAGCCCCTGCAAACAGTCGCTTGCCACCAGCACCACCGGTGCTGCGGACGTTGAAAGCAGCGCCACGGCCTCATCAGGCAGCCCTTCGGTCGTGGCAATCATCACCGCCAGCGGTTTGGCTGGTCGCTGTTTACGCGCCCGGAGACGTTCAACAGCGGCATTGTTACGGGTATCCACGGCAAGATGAAAACCGCCCAAACCTTTAACCGCCACAATTTTGCCTTCGTGCAGCGCGGCAACGGCTTGTCCGATCGCCTGTTCGCCGTCCAGTCGTTGCGCGCCTTGCTGCCAGTAGATCTGCGGCCCGCAGTCCGGGCAGGCTACCGGCTGAGCGTGAAAACGCCTGTCCATCGGATTGCGATATTCTTCATCGCAGGCGGCACAGAGCGGAAACGCCGCCATCACCGTGGACGGGCGGTCATAAGGCATCGCCCGGATGATGGTGAAGCGCGGCCCACAGTGGGTGCAGTTGATAAACGGGTAGCGGTAGCGGCGGTCGGTCGGATCGTTAAGCTCACGCAGGCATTCCGTGCAGGTGGCGGCATCCGGCACGATTTGGGTGTCCATCGCGCCGCTGCCGCTGTGGCGAATGCTAAAGTCCTGGGGCAAAACGTTCCAGGTCATAGGCTGCTGCGCCACGCTGTCGATGCGCGCCAGCGGCGGGCAATGTTCGTACAGTTCGCTCAGAAACGCTTCCGGGCTGACGGCCAGACGAACCACAACGCCCTCGCTATCGTTGCAGACATCGCCCACCAGCTTCAGCCGCTGCGCGATTTGCCAGACAAAGGGGCGGAAGCCGACGCCCTGGACTTTGCCACGTATGCGGAGCTGGGTGCCCCTCACCCTAACCCTCTCCCCAGAGGGGCGAGGGGACAAATCGAGTTCAGACTTCACGATTCCTCCATCTTGGGTGAGGGTAAAAATCACGCTTCCACCGCCTCGCGCAGCCACGCTTTCATGCTGTTGTAGGTCGTTTGCGCATAGTTCTCCGCCCACGCCTGATCCTCAATCGCGCTAACGTTCACCGCGCAATATTTGGTTTCCGGCGTTTTGGAGATCGGGTCAAGATTGTCCTGCGTCAGCTCATTACAGGCGCCAATCCACCATTGATAAGTCATGTAGACGGAGCCTTTGTTGATGCGCTCGTTCACGTCCGCGCGGCTGATAACCTTGCCGCGGCGCGAACTTACCCAGACCAATTGCCGATCTTTAATGCCCAGCGCGTCCGCATCCAGCGGGTTGATTTGCACAAAACCGGGTTCATCGGCGAGGGTTTGCAGCGCGGCGCAGTTGCCGGTCATCGAGCGGCAGGAGTAGTGCCCGACTTCGCGGACGGTGCACAGCACCAGCGGATAGCTGTCGTCAGGCACTTCGGCGGGTGCACGCCACGCGGCGGCAAACAGCTGGCCTTTGCCGCTCGGCGTGTCGAATTTGCTCTCTTTGTAGAGATACGGCGTGCCGGGGTGGTCCAGCGTCGGGCAAGGCCACTGCACATGTCCCATATCGCCCATTTTTTCGTAGGTGACGCCGTAAAACAGCGGGCACAGCTCGCGCAGCTCATCCCAGATTTGCTGATTGTTTTCGTAGTGCATTGGATAGCCCATCGCCGTCGCAAGCAGGCTGATGATTTCCCAGTCGCGCTTCACGTTGTACTTCGGCTCAATGGCTTTCTCGAAACGCTGGAAGCCCCGGTCGGCACAGGTAAAGACGCCGCCGTGTTCGCCCCAGGACGTAGCGGGCAGCAGCACGTCTGCAACTTCGGCAGTTTTGGTCATGAAGATGTCCTGCACCACCACAAAGTCGAGCGCCTCAAATCCTTTGCGCACCAGGCCCAGGTCCGCTTCGGTCTGGAGCGGATCTTCGCCCATGATGTAGTAGGCTTTGACCTTGCCCTCTATCGCCAGGTGCGGCACTTCGGTAATGCGCACGCCAACTTTGTCATCCATCACCGCCGGGTCAATGCCCCAGGCTTTGGCAAACTTCGCGCGCACCTCGGGATCAACCACATCCTGGTAGCCGGGGAACTGGTTAGGCAGTACGCCCATGTCGCAGGCACCCTGCACATTGTTCTGGCCACGAACCGGGCCAACGCCGACGTTTTCACGGCCCAGGTTACCGGTGAGCAGCGCCAGGCTGGACAGCCCTTTGACCACGTCCACCGCCTGGCCGAACTGAGTTACGCCCATGCCCCACATGATGGTGGCGGAGGGCGCTGCGGCGAAGGTGCGCATCGCCTGGCGAACCTGCTGAGCCGGAATACCGGTTAAATGCTCGACGTCCTCCGGCGCGTACTCCTTCACGGTTTCGCGGTAGGCATCAAGCCCTTCTGCATATTTGGCGACGTACTCTTTGTCGTACAGCTGCTCTTCCAGCAGGACATAGCCAAAGGCGTTCACCAGCGCCATGTTGCAGCCGTTTTTGATTTGCAGATGCTGGTCGGCAATGCGGGCGGTTTCGATGCGGCGCGGGTCGCAGACAATGATTTTCGCGCCGTTGCTTTTGGCTTTAATCACCCGGCGAGCCACGATAGGGTGCGAATCGGCGCAGTTGTAGCCCACCACCAGCAGGCATTTGGAGTTTTCGATATCGCCGATGGAGTTGCTCATCGCCCCGTTACCCAGCGTTGCCTGCAGCCCTGCAACTGAAGGGCCGTGGCACACGCGGGCGCAACAGTCGACGTTGTTGGTGTTCAGCACCGCACGGGCGAATTTCTGCATCACAAAGTTGGTTTCGTTCCCCGTTCCGCGTGAAGAACCGGTAGTCATAATGGCGCTGGGGCCGAACTGCTCTTTGATCGCCTTCAGGCGCGCAGCGGTATAGCTAATCGCCTCTTCCCAGCTTACCGGCTGCAGCTTGCCGCCCTTCTCGTAGCGGATCATTGGCTGCGTCAGGCGTGGGGTCAGCAGCTTGGTGTCGTTAAGAAAATCCCAGCCGTAGTAGCCTTTCAGGCAGAGTTCGTTCTGGTTAGTCACGCCTCCGGCCGCTTCGGCACGAATAATTTGGTTGTTCTCAACGACCAGTTTCAGTTTGCAGCCGGCCCCGCAATAAGGGCAGACGCTGGTAATTTTTTTCATCAGTAACAGACCTGTTAAAAGTTGAAATGCAAAGGGATTAGAAAGTCAGCGCCGCAGGGGCATCTAACGCGGCGCGGCGACGTTTTTCCGCGCTCATTTGTTCCAGCCCGTTACGGTCCACGCACAGGATGGCATTGGTCGGGCAGGCTTCCAGGCAGGCCGGTCCAGCCTCGCGGTGGTAGCAAAGGTCACATTTGTTGGCCTCGGCTTTTTCCGCCATCACGTTCAGCCCGGCTCCGCTGTTGCGAATGACAGGCCGCACGACGACCTCCATCGCGCCATAAGGGCAGGCAACGACGCAGGTTTTGCAGCCGATGCAGCGTTCCTGCATGACGTGTACAAAGCCCTGGTCACGACTGATGGCGCCGTTAGGGCAGACGTTGGCGCAGGGCGCGTCCTCACACTGGCGGCACATGGTGGCGGTAGAGACATTCACGCCTTTGATGACGTGAATACGTGGCAAGAAGGTTTGTGGGGTCAGCGCCGAACAGTCCTGGTTCTCCTGGTGAGAGACCACGCACGCCACCTCACAAGTGCGGCAGCCGATGCATTTGCTCGAATCGGCAATGATGAAGCGGTTCATCATGAACTCCTGCAATAAGTGTGTTATTGCGTGGGGTTATTCATAAAACGTGCCAGGTTTGCAGGCCGCGTGGTTAGCGGGTTTGACGAGAGGTAAGAGGGATATTCGACACTTTTGACGATGTCATTTTGGTAACAGTAGTCATTAATGACCCTCACCCCGGCCCTCTCCCTGGAAGGGAGAGGGGGAAAAGAATCGGGCTCTTTCTCACATGTAAGCACGGGAAAAGAATCAGGCCCTTTCTCCCCTGTAAGCAGGGGAAAAGTAGTACTGCCGTTCTGATCCCCTCTCCCCCACGGGGAGAGGGTTAGGGTGAGGGGAAAGACTAGAAAGACGTTTCGCTCTCTGAAATCGTGAGGGGCTCATACCCGCCAAAACCCGTCCACGTCGCCAGCCGCTGATAAACCTGCTCCACCGCCGCTTTCACCGCCTCCGTCATCGGGTAGTAAAAGCCGACAATATCCGGCTGAATGCCGAGGAACACCACTTCCCCCACGTCCTCTTTCAGCTGATCGACCAGATAATTAAGCGGCATATTGTGGGTAGTCATCATAAACATCTCGGCGATGTCGTCCGGGTCAATGACGCGGATCTCTCCGGGGTTAAGCATCATGTCGGTGGCATCCACAATCAGCAGCAATTCCGGGCGGAGTTCGCGGATAGCAACCACGTCGTTTTCAGGCGCGCTGCCGCCGTCAATCACCACCCAGTCGCCCTGCGGAGAAGTCTGGCACTTCTCCGCCAGCAGCGGGCCTGCCCCGTCGTCGCCCATCATGCTGTTGCCTACGCAAAGCAGTACCTTAGTCATAACGTCTCCTTACCATCAGGTAGATGGCGGGTTCTTGTTGAATAGCCTGCAGCATGTCGAGCAGCGCCTGGCTCCAGGCTTGCTGTTCCGGGGTCTGCGTCGGCTTAGCGGCATCCAGCGCCCGGGCCAGCATCACCACGTGGTTCTGGTCAATCACGATTTCGCCATAGTGCGGCACGCCGTTCATTTTGCGCCAGGCCTCGCCGTCAGCTTCAAGCGTGGCAATCCACGCCTGATAGGCTTCCAGCGGGCAAACAAGGCTCTCTTTCAGGCAGTCGATCACCCCTAAATGGTGGCCAATCGCCAGACTGTAATAGACCACCTGCTGAGCGTCAGCCGGGGTGTTGTCGTTCTCATCGACAAACTTGCGGCTGAGCTGACAGAACACCACCGACTCACTCATTACACGCGCTCCTGATGAACCAGTTGCTCAAGGTTAGTGACGATTTCCGTCAGGCGTGGGTCGTTTTCCGCGCTCAGCCACTGCTGAACGGCGTCGCCCCCGGTCGTCAGGTTAGTCATGTAGCTGTCGGCAATCTGGCGGCCATAGCGGTAACCGGCCAGGCGGCGAGCGGCGCGGTCAATGCGCACACGCAGCGGCTGAACCATATCCGGGTGGAGGATTTTTGCCGGCTCAACGTCCAGCTCGCTTGCCGGGCGCGCATAGATTTTTTGTTCCAGCAGGCCAAGCGCCATCGCGAAGCCGTACAGCGTGGCGGCAGGCGTTGGCGGGCAACCGGGGATGTAAACATCGACCGGCACGATTTTGTCGGTCCCGCCCCAAACGCAGTAAAGGTCGTGGAAGATCCCGCCGCTGTTGCCGCAGGCGCCGTAAGAGATGCAGATTTTAGGATCGGGCGCCGACTCCCAGGCACGCAGCGCCGGGGAACGCATCGCGCGAGTCACCGCCCCGGTAAACAGCAAAATATCGGCATGGCGCGGGGAAGGAACAACCTTGATCCCAAAGCGTTCTGCGTCGAAAAGTGGCGAAAGCGTAGCAAAAATCTCGATTTCACAACCGTTACAGCCGCCGCAGTCCACGCGGTAAACGTAGGCGGAGCGTTTGATGTTTTTCAGCAGAGATGCCTTCATGCTGGCGATAGATTCGTCCACCGTCATCGGCACCGGAATGCCGTTGTGGTCGCGCGGCCCCAGTAGGTTACTCATTAGCTGGCCTCTCTCATCTGACGGCTAAAGTCGATCCGGTCGGACGACACCAGGCTTTGCTGGCGCTTGCAGTCCGGGCAGGTTTCAAATGCCCCACGGCGGCTTTCCGCGCGGGAATCGCCGTTGTGCTCAAGCAGCGCAATGGCGTAGTCGATCTCTTTTTGCACGGCAAACGGGCGGCCACATTCGCGACAGTTGCACAGCGGGAAGCTGGCCTGCTGCAGGAAGTCGGCTTTGTTCCACACCGCCAGCTCGTACTGCTGTGAGAGCTTGATGGCAGCCGTCGGGCAAACCTCTTCGCAGCGCCCGCAGAAGATGCAGCGTCCGAGGTTAAAGCTCCACTGCAGTTGGCCAGCTGCAAGATCGGTCTCAACGCTCAGGGCGTTGGACGGGCAGGCGTTCACGCAGGCTGCACAGCCAATACATTGCTGTGGGTTGTGCTCGGGCTTGCCGCGAAAATTCGGGTCGACGGCAATGGGCTGGAGAGGGTAAGACTCGGTTGCCACGCCGCCCTTGATGGCTTTTTTGATGAAGTTAAACATGCGTTTTCCTTGTTTGCCTGGTCTTAGAACAACCCCTCACCCTAACCCTCTCCCCTGAGGGGAGAGGAGACAGATCGAGTACGATTCCACCTACTCCCATAAGAAGCGAGAGACAGATCGAAGCCGGTTTTCCCCCTATCCCTTCCAGAGAGAGGGCCGGGGTGAGGGTCAGTCACCGACCAAACACCAAAATCATTTCAGCGGCGAATTGGTGCGCTCAATGCTGTAGCGCTCCAGCTCTTTGTACGGCACCACCTGGCTTTTCTTCTTGCGCACGTCCACCACCGTCATGCGGTCGGTACAGGAGTAGCAAGGATCAAGGCTGCCGATAATCAGCGGCGCGTCCGACACCGTATTGCCGCGCAGCATATAGCGCAGGGTTGGCCAGTTGGCATACGTCGCCGCGCGACAGCGCCAGCGGTACAGCTTCTGGTTGTCGCCGGTCATGCTCCAGTGAATATCGTCCCCGCGCGGTGCCTCTGAGAAGCCCAGGGCAAAGCGGTTTGGAATGTAGGTAAAACCTTCCACGGCGAGCGGGCCGCCCGGCAGGTTATCCAGACCGAAATCAATCATGTTCAGCGCGGTAAAGACTTCATTGATGCGCACTTTCAGGCGCGAAAGCACGTCGCAGCCGTCGAGGCTGTGCACTTCCATCGGCAGCAGACCGTAACCCACAAACGGGTGATCGGCGCGGGTATCGCGGGCGTGGCCGCTGGCGCGCACCATTGGGCCGACGTTGCTGAAATCACGGGCGATTTGCGGGTCAAGGCGGCCAATGCCGACAGTGCGCTGCTCGATGTTCGGCGTGCTCAGCAGAATATCCACCAGATCTTGCACTTCCCGCCGCATTTGCTGGGCGAGCTGACGAGTCTGGATCATGTCGTCTTTCAGCAGGTCGCGGCGAATACCGCCGATCAGGTTCAGGCCATAGGTTTTGCGCGCCCCGGTCAGGATCTCCGCCATCTTCATCGACATTTCACGCACCCGGAAGAACTGCATAAAGCCGGAGTCGAAGCCGACAAAGTGGCAGGCCAGGCCAAGATTCAGCAGGTGGCTGTGCAGGCGCTCAACCTCCAGCAGGATGGCGCGAATCATCTGCGCGCGCTCCGGCACCACAATCCCCATCGCGTTTTCCACCGAGGTGGTATAGGCAGTGCTGTGGGCGAAGCCGCAGATGCCGCACACGCGGTCGGACAGGAAGGTGACTTCGTTGTAGCCCATGCGGGTTTCCGCCAGCTTTTCCATGCCGCGGTGGACGTAGAACAGGCGGTAGTCGGCGTCGATAATGTTTTCGCCATCAACGAACAGGCGGAAGTGGCCGGGTTCATCAGAAGTGACGTGCAGCGGGCCAATCGGCACCACGTTGTTCTTTTTGGTGCCCAGTTCGTTAATGAACTCGTAGGTCTCTTTGTCGGTGGTTGGCGCGGGGCGCTGGCGGTAATCCATGCTGTCTTTACGCAGCGGATAGAGATCGTCCGGCCAGTCATCCGGCAGCACCAGGCGACGCTCATCGGGCAAGCCAACCGGCTGCAGGCCGTACATGTCACGGACTTCACGCTCACCCCAAACGGCAGCAGGCACGCGAGGCGTAACGGACGGGAACTCCGGCTTGTCGGCGTCCACTTCCACACGCACGGTGATCCAGCACTTCACGCCGCTTTCCATCGACAGAACGTAATACACCGCATAGCTGCCGCACAGCTGGCGCTCATCGTTGCCAAACAGCACCGAAAGCCAGCCGCCCTGCTGGTAGTAAAGCCACTCCACCACCTCCGGCAGCATATTGAGCTTCACGGTGACGGTGATTTGGTCTTTGGTCTGCCAGGCTTCGTCGATCACCGCATTCGGGAATTGCTGATGCAGCGCGGCGAGATAGTGTTGACCAATTTTTTCTTCAGACATCGATAGGTTCTCTTAAATCACGCCGCCAGCAAGGAGACGAAGGCTAAAAAGGCAAAGCCAAAACCGGCCCAGGTAATGCGCGAGGTTTCAAGCATCCGCAGGCGCGCCATGCTGTTTTCGAACAGCGCGATAATCAGCACGCCCGCCACCAGCTTCACAATGGCCAGTACCAGGGCGAGGACAAGCCCACCCCAGCTAAAGGCGCTCATTTGCCCCCAGGGCAGGAACACGCCAACAAACATTTGCAGCACAACCAGTTGCTTAAGGGAAATGCCCCACTTCAGCACTGCAAAGCCCGCGCCGCTGTATTCGGACAACGGCCCTTCCTGCAGCTCCTGCTCGGCTTCGGCGAGGTCAAACGGCAGCTTGCCCATTTCAATGAAGGTGGCGAAAGCGCAGGCCGCGAAGGCCAGAATCAGCGTCAGGCTTTGCGCCGTCGGCCAGGCGTGAATGGCCCCGGCGATATTTCTGATGTGCGTGCTGCCGGCCACCTGCGCGGCAACCCACAGGCCAAGCAGCAAAATCGGCTCAACCAGCACACCCAGCATGGCTTCACGGCTCGCGCCAATGCCGGTGAACGGGCTGCCGGTGTCTAACCCGGCGATGGCGAAGAAGAAGCGGGCGATGGCGAACAGGTAAATTAGGGTGATCAGGTCACCTAATGACGGCAGCGGCGAGGCAATCGTCACCACCGGCAAAGCGGTGGCGATGGTGAGCATCACGCCCACCATCACAAACGGCATCAGACGGAAAACCCAGCCAGAGGCGGCAGGGGCCACGCTCTGGCGGCCCAGCAGCTTGAGCAGATCCCGGTATTCCTGCAGCACGCCGGGGCCACGGCGATTATGCAGGCGGGCGCGCGTCACGCGGGTAATCCCGGCCAGCAATGGGGCGGCAAAAAACAGCGCCAGCGCCTGGATAAGAGCGAATAAAAACGTAGTCATATCAGTTCCTCAGGCAACCATCGCCACCAGTAAGACCGCCAGCTCAACCATCGCAAAGCGGCGGAACGTGCCGGACAGGCACTCGCACTGCCAGCCAGGGATCCACTTCACCGGGTTCAGGGTTTGGCGAAGCTTAAGCAAAGGCGCAAACGCCGCTTTTACCGGCTGGGCAAAGCCCGTCGCGGTGATCACCATCGCCTGTTCGTGGTCGTAGCCGCAGACCCAGGCCGAGCCACGAGAGCGGTTTGGCAAACGGTCACCGCGGAAAACGATCATCAAAATAAACGGCAGCAGCGGAGAGGCGATCAGCAGCAGCGTTATCATCGGCTGAGACACGGCGGTATGCGCCGGTTGCAGAGGCAACGGTACGGCGTGCTGAAGCAGAGGCAGCAGCCATGGGGCAGCAACCCCGGCAACCACGCAGCACGCGGCAAGCAGGGCGACGGAGACGTTCATTAGCCACGGCGCAGAGGTCGCGTTTTCCGCTTGCTGAGTACGGGGCGCGCCGAGGAAGGTGACGCCATACACTTTCGCCATGCACATCACCGCCAGCGCGCCGGTGATTGCCAGCCCCACGGCCAGCAGCGGCCCGATAAAGCGGCCCACAAACAGCGGCAGGCTGCCGAGACGGAAGAAGGACTGATAGATGACCCATTCCCCGGCAAAGCCGTTCAGCGGCGGCAGCGCGGCCATCGCCATCAGCCCGACCAGCATCGCCAACGAAATAACCGGCATGCGTTTACCGATCCCGCCCAGCTTCTCAATATCCCGATGACCGGTGCGGAACCACACCGCGCCTGCGCCGAGGAACAGCGTGGTTTTAAACAGGCTATGGTTGAACAGATGATAAAGGCCGCCGGTCATGCCCAGCGCCACCAGTACCGGCTCATGCAGCGCGATACCGATCAGGCCGCAGCCCAGACCCAGCAAAATAATGCCGATGTTCTCAAGGGAGTGATAAGCCAGCAGGCGGTTGATGTTGTGCTCCATCAGCGCATAAAGCCCGCCGATAAACGCGGTAATCATGCCAACCACCACCACCAGCACGCCCCACCACAGCGGCAGCGTATTACTGATAAGCGAGAAGCTCATGATGCCGTAGAGGCCGATCTTCAACACCACGGCGGAGAACAGCGCGGCGGCTGGCGCGGAGGCATTCGCATGCGCCTGCGGCACCCAGCCGTGCAGCGGAATAATCCCGGCAAGCAGCCCGAAACCGAGCAGCGCGAGGATCAGTACCGGAGCCGGCAGCGGCGCGCCGTTGAGGAGATGACGCAGATCGCCATAGCCCAGGGTGCCGTAGCGCTGCCACAGCAGCCAGCAGGCGATGACCAGCAGCACGGTGCCGAGGCGGCCAAGCGCAAACCACAGCTGCCCGGACTTCTGGCAGCCGGTGAGAAAATACCCCGCCAGGGAGATAATTTCTGCCATCGCTACCAGGGTGACAAAGTTGTCAGCCACCAGCGCAGCCACGCTTGCCGCCAGGATTAAGTTAATCAGCAGGCCGTTGGCTTTTACCGCAGGATGGCGATGCCAGGCGCAGTTATAGACGGAAATAAATAGGCCGCTAATCGCCACCGTCACCAGCCAGACGCCGTTAAAAGCGTTGAGCTGCAGGTGCCAGTGCCAAATTTGCGCATCGCCGCTGAAGCCCAGCAGCGCTTGCACGCCCGCAATCAGCAAAAGTACGGCGCTGATTGCACCGCCAATACCGCCGATAAAGCCGCTAACGGGCTTTGAAAATGCCAGAACGCCGGCCAACACAGCGCTGGTGACAAATCCCAAAAGCGCCCAGTGAATCAGTAAAAAAGCATTCATTTTCTCGCCTCTGGCTGGGTAAACAGGGTCAAGTCGCCGAGCGACGCGCCAAGCGTCAGTTCACGTTTGCGCTTGCTGGCCTGGGCGATGTCTTTGTTGTCGATCAGCCGCAGCGCCTTGGTCGGGCAGGTGCGAATGCAGGCCGGGCCGCTTTCGTCGAAGCTACACAGATCGCATTTCACCGCGATAGCGCGAACGCCGGGAACCCAGTCCAGCAGCGGGCTGACGCGAGCCGGGGCCGGAGGCGCAGGTGGCGCTTTCGGGCTGTTCACGTTGGCGGGAATATGCAGCGGGCGGCTGCCGGAAAATTCAATGGCGCCGAAGGGGCAGGCGATACCGCAAAGTTTGCAGCTTACGCACAGGCTTTCATTCAGCTGCACAGCGCCGTCCACGCGGGTTATCGCGTTGACCGGGCAAACCCCGGCGCAGGGGGCGTCCTCGCAGTGATGGCACATCTGCGGCGCAGATTCATTCAGGTTGCGCATGACCTTCAGACGAGGCATGGACTGCAGGCCGTGCAGGCGGTGCGTTTCAGCGCAGGCCGCTTCGCAGGTATGGCAGCCCATACACAATTTTGAGTCAGCGATTACAAAACGGTTCACCAGTTCTTCCTCAGGTGACAATCGTCATTTTTGACGAAAACATGCCGAAAAGCTGCCGATTCGACAGTTCTCGACACCCCAGATCTCTTCATGCCACGGCGGACTGCTGAAGCAGCGTCATGGACAGCGGGGTGTTTTGTTGCACGGCCAGATAAAGGCTGTCGTACACCGGGCGGATTAGCTCGAGGTAGTGTTCCAGCACTTTCTCGCGATCGCGGTTGCTGACGGTATTATCAATCAGTCCGTCATCGTCGATAGTCGCCTTGGCAATCAGCACGTTATCGCTGCCGTCGCGCAGTTCGATGCTGTACTCGATGGTGTGGCTGTTAAAGCCTTCGGCGAGGTTGATTTGAATGACGAAGTGGTCAAATAAGAAGAAGCGCAGGCTTTCGTCCGGGTTGCAGCCCACTGCGTGATGCAGCTTCGCTTTGGATAAGGTGATCCCCTGAATCAGGGTGTTGCCGTACAGGTGCCACTGCGAAAGCAGGCGCTGGTGCTTGTCGGCGATGTATTCGGCTTTTTCGCTCAGTTCCCAAATGTTCATGTTTTGTTCGCTCTGTTAATGCTTGTCCCTCCGTAAGGCACGTTTCGTGCCATGTTTTTAATTTATTGTTTTTAAATAGATTTAACCGATAAAAGTGTCTTGGGTGAGACGAATGACATGTCATTTCGTCATCTTTGACTTTGGCTGACGGCACTTTTTACCCTCACCCTAACCCTCTCCCTGGAAGGGAGAGGGGATAAAAGTAGGCCAGGCTACTCCCGGAAGGGAGAGGGGAATAAACGTTCCCTTTTCTTAAAAGAATTCCCCCTCGCCCCTTTGGGGAGAGGGCCGGGGTGAGGGGCAAAGAAAAAGCCTGGCACCGTCCTTGCATTACCTGCCCCAGTTAACCCCGGAGGCCCCATGCACGAAATCACCCTTTGCCAGCGCGCAGTCGAACTTATCGAAAACCATGCCCGCCAGAACAATGCCCGTCGCGTGACCGGCGTCTGGCTGGAGGTCGGCGCCTTTTCGTGCGTGGAAACCAGCGCCCTGGAGTTTTGCTTTGATCTGGTTTGCCGCGGCACCCTGGCGGAAGGCTGCGAACTGCATATCCACCAGCAGGAAGCCGAATGCTGGTGCCATGACTGCCAGCAGTTCGTCACCTTACTGACCCAGCGCGTGAAGTGCTGCCCCAACTGTAACGGCAGCAGCCTGCGCATCGTGGCGGATGACGGCATGCAGATTAAGCGTCTGGAAATCGATCAGGAGATAGCTCATGTGTAGCACTTGCGGTTGCGGTGAAGGCAACCTGTACATTGAAGGGGACGAGCGCAATCCTCACTCTGGCTTTCGCAGCGCCCCGTTTGCCCCGGCGGCACGCCCGCTGCAGCAGATAACCGGCGTCAAGTTTGCCCCTACGGCCGACGAACAGGGCGACCTGCATTACGGCCACGGCGCGGCAGGTACCCACGCACCGGGAATGACTCAGCGTAAGATGCTGGAGATTGAGCTGAACGTGCTCGACAAAAATAACCAGCTTGCCGCCCATAACCGCGACGGTTTTACCAGCCAGAATCAGCTGGTGCTGAACCTGGTCTCCAGCCCCGGCTCCGGCAAAACCACCCTGCTTACCGAAACGCTGAAACGCCTGAATGCCAAAGTGCCGTGCGCGGTTATCGAAGGCGATCAGCAAACGGTGAACGACGCCGCGCGCATCCGCGAGACCGGCACGCCGGCCATTCAGGTCAACACCGGGAAAGGCTGCCATCTTGATGCCCAGATGATTCGCGATGCCATGCTGCGCCTGCCGCTTGAGCGCAACGGCGTGCTGTTTATCGAAAACGTCGGCAACCTGGTTTGCCCGGCGAGCTTTGATTTAGGCGAGCGCCACAAGGTCGCGGTGCTGTCGGTGACGGAAGGCGAAGATAAGCCGCTGAAATATCCTCATATGTTCGCCGCAGCGTCACTGATGCTGCTGAACAAAATCGATCTGCTGCCGTACCTGCAGTTCGACGTCAGCAAGTGCTTAGCTTTTGCCCGCGAGGTCAATCCGGACATCAAAATTATTCTGGTTTCCGCGACCAGCGGCGAAGGGATGGACGCGTGGCTTAACTGGCTGGAGGCGGAGCGATGTGCATAGGCATTCCGGGGCAGATTGTTGAGCGCCTGGCAGACGGCAGCGCGAAAGTGGACGTCTGCGGCGTGCAGCGCGACGTGAATTTAGCGCTGGTGGGCGACGCCGCCGTGGGGCAATGGGTTTTGGTTCACGTCGGGTTTGCCATGAGCATTATTGACGAAGCCGAGGCGCGGGACACGCTGGATGCCCTGCAAAACATGTTCGAGGTTGAACCGGACGTCGGCGCGCTACTTTACGGTGAGGAGCGTCGCTGATGCGCTACGTCGATGAATACCGCGATCCTGACCGTGTGATGCAGCTGATTGAAACGCTGAAAGCACGCGCCCTGCTGCTGAACTACACGGCGAGCCACCCGCTGCGCATCATGGAAGTTTGCGGCGGCCATACCCACGCTATTTTTAAATTCGGTCTCGATCAGCTGCTGCCGGAAAACATCGAGTTTATTCACGGCCCCGGCTGCCCGGTTTGCGTGTTGCCGATGGGCAGAATCGACAGCTGCATTGAGATAGCCAGCCACCCGGAAGTGATTTTTTGCACCTTTGGGGATGCGATGCGCGTACCGGGTAAAAACGGTTCGCTGATGCAGGCGAAGGCGCGAGGCGCGGACGTCAGGGTGATTTACTCGCCCATGGACGCTCTGACGCTGGCTCGCCAGAACCCGGAGCGCAAAGTGGTGTTCTTTGGCCTCGGCTTTGAAACCACCATGCCCGCCACGGCGATCACCCTTCAACAGGCGAAGTCGCAGGGCATCGATAACTTCTATTTCTTCTGCCAGCACATCACGCTGATCCCGACGTTGCGCAGCCTGCTTTCCCAGCCCGATAACGGCATCGGCGCTTTCCTGGCACCGGGGCACGTCAGCATGGTGATTGGCACCGAAGCCTATGACTTTATCGCCTCTGAGCACCAGCGTCCGCTGGTGGTGGCTGGTTTTGAACCGCTCGATCTGCTGCAGGGCGTGCTGATGCTGGTCGAGCAAAAAATCAGGCAGCGCAGCCTGGTAGAAAACCAGTATCGCCGGGTCGTGCCGGAAGAAGGCAATTTGCTTGCACAGAAGGCGATAAGCGAAGTGTTTACGGTGCGCGGCGAAGCGGAATGGCGCGGCCTGGGCGTGATCGGCGATTCCGGCGTGAGGCTCACCGAAGCGTATCGTCAGTTTGATGCCGAAGACCATTTCCAGCCCAAACCGCAGCGGGTTTACGACGACCCGAAAGCCCGCTGCGGCGACGTGCTTACCGGGCGCTGCAAGCCGCAGCAATGCCCGCTGTTTGGCCGCGACTGTAACCCGCAAAACGCCTTCGGCGCGCTGATGGTCTCCTCCGAAGGAGCCTGCGCGGCGTGGTATCAGTACCGTTCTCAGGAGTGTGAAGTATGAAAACCGTTGAGCTGGCCCACGGCAGCGGCGGCCAGGCGATGCAACAGCTGATCGCCAGCCTGTTTATGCGGGCTTTTGATAATCCGTGGCTGGCGGAACAGGAAGATCAGTCGCGGCTTTCGCTGGCAGAACTGACCGCCAGCGGTGACCGGCTGGCATTTTCTACCGATAGCTATGTTATCGATCCGCTGTTTTTCCCCGGCGGGGATATCGGCAAGCTGGCCGTGTGCGGCACGGCGAACGACGTCGCGGTGAGCGGGGCTACACCGCGTTGGCTGTCGTGCGGTTTTATCCTTGAAGAAGGCCTGCCGTTTGAAACGCTGGAGCGCGTGGTCACCAGCATGGCGAATGCGGCGCGCTCGGCGAATATCGCCATCGTAACCGGCGATACCAAAGTCGTACCGCGCGGCGCGGCGGACAAGCTGTTTATCAATACCGCCGGAATAGGCGCTATTCCTGCAGGCGTTAACTGGGGCGCGGCTCAGATCAAAACAGGGGATCTGCTTATCGTCAGCGGTACGCTCGGCGACCACGGCGCAACCATTCTCAACCTGCGCGAGAAGCTGGGTCTGGACGGCGATCTGCAAAGTGATTGCGCGGTGCTGGCGCCGATGATCGCCCCGCTGCTACAAATTCCCGGCGTAAAAGCGCTGCGGGACGCCACGCGCGGCGGGGTAAACGCCGTTCTGCATGAGTTTGCCGACACCAGCGGCTGCGGGATGGAAATCAGCGAAAACAAACTGCCGCTGAACCCGGCGGTGCGCGGCGTCTGCGAGCTGCTTGGGCTGGATGCGTTAAATTTTGCTAATGAAGGCAAGCTGGTTATCGCTGCGTCTCCTGAGTCCGCCCCGGCAATTATTCAGGCATTACAGCAGCATCCTTGCGGCAAACAGGCGGCTGTTGTGGGTGAGGTTGTGGAGCGAAAAGGCGTGCGTGTGACCGGGCTTTATGGCGTAAAACGCACGCTCGATCTGCCGCATTTTGAACCCTTACCGCGCATTTGTTGACCTGCACCAGTACGCATCCACGCAACGCTGACTAAACTTAAACAATATTTATATTAATTATATTTTTTAGCCCTGCGCCCGCGCGGGGCATTTCAATGGAAAGCAAAAATGTCATACACGCCGATGAGCGATCTCGGGCAGCAAGGGTTGTTTGATATCACCCGCACGCTGCTCCAGCAGCCCGATCTCAACGAACTCGCCAGCAGCCTGACGCAGCTGGTGAAACAGGGCGCGCTGGCCGATCGCGTTAACATCCTGCTTTACCATCCTCAGCATCAGCGGGTGAGCTTTTACGGCAAGGATAAACACGGCAAGGAACTGCACTACGAAGATGAAATGGCACTGGCCAACGGCCCGGTACGCCGCATACTGTCTCGCCCGGAGGCATTGATTTGCAGCCAGCAAGAGTTCGATGAAACCTGGCCGCAAATGGCGAGCCTGGATCTGTACGCCTCTTTTGGCCGTTACTGCCTTTTGCCCCTGGCCTCAGAAGGAAAAATCTTTGGGGGCTGCGAATTTATCCGCAATCGGGCTGACGCCTGGACGGAAAAAGAGCTGAACCGACTTTATACCCTGGCGCAAATTGTCGGCCTGGTGACCGAGCAAATCCAGACCCGGCTCAATTCGAGCCACGATCACCAGTTATTGTGCCAGGAGCGCGACGATTTTCGCATCCTGGTGGCCGTCACCAACGCGGTATTGTCGAAGCTGGACCTGGACGAACTGATAAGCGAGATTGCCCGCGAAATTCACTACCACTTCGCCATTGATTCCATCAGCATCGTGCTGAAAAGCAGCCGCAAATCGCGGCTCACGCTTCACTCCACTCATTTTGTTGATGAAGCCTCGCCGATTCACGATCAAAGCGATGTGCTTGAAGAAGGCACCCTGTCAGAACGCGTCTTTAAAAGCGGCGAAATGCTGCTGCTCAACCTTTGCCCTGGCGACAAACTGGCGCCGTATGAGCGGATGCTGCTGGAGATGTGGGACAACAAACCACAGACGCTTTGCCTGCTGCCGCTGAAGTTCGGCCCCAATATGCTGGGCGTCCTGAAGCTTGCCAAATGCAGCGAGCAGGGCTTTACGCCAGCCAACCTCAAGCTGCTGCGCCAGATTGCCGAACGTATTGCCATCGCGGTGGATAACGCCCTCGCCTACCAGGAAATCAACCGCCTCAAAGAGAATCTAGTGGATGAAAATCTCTACCTTACCGAGCAAATCAATAACGTCGACAGCGATTTTGGCGAAATTATCGGGCGCGGCGAGGCGATGTCTATTGTGCTTAAGCAAGTTGAGATGGTGGCCAGCAGCGACAGCACCGTGCTGATCCTCGGCGAAACCGGCACCGGTAAAGAGCTAATTGCCCGGGCGATCCATAACCTGAGCGAGCGCAACAGCCGCCGAATGGTAAAGATCAACTGTGCCGCGATGCCCGCTGGGCTGCTGGAAAGCGACCTGTTCGGCCACGAGCGCGGGGCGTTTACCGGGGCGAACAATCAGCGCATCGGCCGCTTTGAGCTGGCGGACAAAAGTTCGTTGTTCCTCGACGAAGTGGGCGATATGCCGCTTGAACTGCAGCCCAAGCTGCTGCGGGTGCTGCAAGAGCAGGAGTTCGAGCGCCTCGGCAGCAATAAGATTCAGGAAGTGGACGTACGCCTGATCGCCGCCACTAACCGCAACCTGAAAGAGATGGTGGCCGACCGGGAGTTCCGCAGCGATCTCTATTACCGGCTGAACGTGTTTCCTATCACTCTGCCACCGCTGCGCGAACGCCCGGAAGATATCCCGCTGCTGGTGAAATCCTTCACCTTCAAAATAGCCCGCCGCCTGAACCGCAACATCGACAGTATTCCGGCGGAAACGCTGCGCGCCCTGAGCCGCATGGAGTGGCCAGGCAACGTGCGTGAGCTGGAAAACGTGATTGAACGGGCGGTGCTGTTAACCCGGGGCAGCGTGCTGCATCTTTCCCTGCCGGAAATGGATCACCGCCCTCCCCTGGAACGCCATATTTCTCCGGGTGTGGAAGAAGAGAGACGTGAAGATGAGGACGAGTACGAGCGCATCCTGCGCGTACTGAAAGAGGCTAACGGCGTGGTGGCCGGGCCTCGTGGCGCTGCCCAGCGCTTAGGACTGAAGCGCACCACGTTACTTTCCCGGATGAAGCGCCTGGGGATTGATAAAGACGCGCTTTAGCCGGAAACTGGGCATAACCCTACATTTTTGTCTGGAACCTGAATCATGGCGATTATCCCCAAGAACTATACGCGGCTGGAAAGCGGTTACCGCGAAAAGGCGCTGAAGCTTTTTCCGTGGGTCTGCGGGCGCTGCTCCCGCGAGTTTGTCTATTCCAATCTGCGTGAACTGACCGTTCACCATATGGACCACGATCACACCAATAACCCGGAAGATGGCAGCAATTGGGAGCTTTTGTGCCTGTATTGCCACGATCATGAACATTCAAAATACACCGAGGCCGACCAGTATGGCTCCACGGTGATTGCCGGAGAGGACGCGCAAAAGGACGTGGGCGAAGCAACCTATAATCCGTTTGCCGACCTTAAAGCGATGCTGAATAAGAAAAAGTAAGCGCCCTCCGCTTAGAGGGATATCACGTCCCTCTAAGCGAAATCATTTCGCCTTTTCCCTTCATTTTTTCCAGACGCTGCCGATAACTTAGACAAGCATTCACTCCGTACGGTTGGGTTCTGAGGCCGGGTTATCACTTGAGGTTAAAATGGATAGTTTTCAGAAAGATATCGATGAAAGGGCCAACCTGGCGTTATCCAACAAGTTCGAGCTGCTGCTGTTCCGCTTAGGCACCAGCCAGCACGACAGCAAGTCCGAGCTGTACGGCATCAACGTTTTTAAGCTGCGTGAAATTGTGCCGATGCCGAAGATTAACCGTGCCGCAGGCATGGAATCGCCGCTGCTGGGCATGGCCAACATTCGCGATCAGATTATCCCGGTCATCGATCTACCTGCCGTGACGGGTTGTAAGCCGACCACTGGCCTGAATTTATTACTGATCACCGAATATGCCCGCAGCACCCAGGCGTTTGCCGTGGAGTCCGTGGAGAACATTATTCGCCTCGACTGGAGCCAGGTGCACGCCGCCGAAGCAGGGGTCAGCAGCCGCAACATCACCAGCATCGCCACAATTGACGACCCGTTGACCGGTAAAGACCTCGCGCTGGTGCTGGACGTGGAGCAGATCCTTTATGACATTATCCCGTCCGGGAGAGATGTGAATATCGCGGCTATCGAAGAGAAGACCTATACCCTGAAGCCTGGCGCGGTGGCTATCGTCGCCGAAGATTCCAAAGTGGCGCGTTCGATGCTGGAGCAGGGCCTGAAGGGGATGGGCATTCCGGCCATCATGCACGCAACCGGCCTGGAAGCCTGGGAAAAAATCAAGCTTATTGCCGCCGATGCCAAAGCGTCCGGCACGCCGATCACCGACAAAATCGGCCTGGTGCTGACCGACATCGAGATGCCGGAGATGGACGGTTTTACCCTGACCCGCAACATTAAGACCGAGCCTTCGCTGAAGCACATTCCGGTGGTGATCCACTCCTCGCTGTCCGGCAGCGCCAACGAAGATCACGTCCGTAAAGTCGGTGCCAACGGCTATGTCGCCAAGTTTGACGTCGCCGAGCTTTCTTCCGTCATCCACAAAGCGCTGGAAGACGCCGCCACCCGCTAAGAATTAAGCAAAAGGCCCGGAAACCGGGCCTTTTCTCTATTTGAGCCAGAACACTTCTTTGAGCGAGTCCCCACGATAGCCATCACCGCCAGTTATCTCCTCTTCATATCTTCGCGTCACGACCGGGTAACAATTCGCCGTTACTCTGAAAAAATGGCTTTTTACCCGCTGCGTTATAGCCGTAAGCCGTGGTTTCATGAAGAAAAGTTATAACCACACGCTAAGTACGGCATTGATAAACATTTTCAATATCATTTAATTAACTATAATGAACCGACTGATTACGCGGCGTTAACAGCATTACAGCCGCTCTACGTTAATGGAGACGATGAATATGAGCTATACACTGCCATCCCTGCCTTACGCTTACGACGCGCTGGAACCGCATTTCGACAAAGAAACCATGGAAATCCACCACAGCAAACACCACCAGGCTTATGTCAACAACGCGAACGCCGCGCTGGAATCCCTGCCTGAGTTTGCCAGCCTGTCTGCTGAAGAACTGATCGCTAAACTGGATCAGCTGCCTGCGGATAAGAAAACCGTGCTGCGTAACAACGCCGGTGGCCACGCTAACCACAGCTTCTTCTGGAAAGGCCTGAAAAAAGGCACCGAGCTGAAAGGTGACCTGAAAGCCGCTATCGAGCGCGATTTCGGCAGCGTTGACGCGTTCAAAGCTGAGTTCGAAAAAGCAGCCGCTACCCGTTTCGGCTCCGGCTGGGCGTGGCTGGTGCTGAAAGGCGACAAACTGGCTGTAGTGTCTACTGCTAACCAGGACAGCCCGCTGATGGGCGAAGCTATCTCCGGCGCTTCCGGCTTCCCGATTGTGAGCCTGGACGTTTGGGAACACGCTTACTACCTGAAATTCCAGAACCGTCGCCCGGACTACGCGAAAGAGTTCTGGAACGTGGTTAACTGGGACGAAGCAGCAGCACGTTTCGCCGCTAAAAAATAAGGTTGCAATACGACCTTAGAGAAGCGAGCCTGATGGCTCGCTTTTTTTATGTCTATCTCGCAGGGAGTCGCTTATGCATCGCTATCCACTTCAGGTTTACGTTGGCCAGATCCGTGATTACGAAGGGAGTCGGCCCAGCGCCATCGCCAAGGTTCAGGTGGACGGCGAACTCCGTCTGACCGAGCTTGGGCTGGAGGGCGACGAGCAGGCGGAGAAGGTGATTCACGGCGGGCCGGACAGGGCGCTGTGCCACTATCCACGCGAGCATTATCAGTACTGGGCGCAACTCTTCCCGGAAAAAGCGGAGCTGTTTAACGCCCCGGCCTTCGGCGAAAACCTGTCCACGGAAGGGATGACGGAAAAGAACGTCTGTATGGGTGATATTTACCGCTGGGGTGAAGCGCTGATTCAGGTGACTCAGCCTCGTTCGCCCTGCTTTAAGCTGAACTACCATTTTGGCGTAGAGGATATGGCAACGCGGATGCAGGAAGCGGGCTACTGCGGCTGGCTTTATAGAGTGATTCTGGCGGGGAATGTTTCCGCCGATGCACCGCTGGAGCTGGTTTCCCGCGTTAGCGATGTAACGGTGGCAGAAGCTATCGCCATTGCCTGGCATATGCCTTTTGATGATTCGCAATATCATAGGCTTTTGTCTGCAGCAGGACTGTCGGTAAGCTGGAGTAGAACGATGCAGAAACGGCGGATTTCAGGGAAGATCGAGGATAATTCGCGGCGTTTGTTCGGGAAGTAACGGCCCCTCACCCCAGCCCTCTCCCCAAAGGGGAGAGGGGGGTAGCAGAGTACTTACTCTTTCGGATCTTTACCCGCCAGCAGCTTGTCCAGTTCATCGCCGCCCACGTGACGGAAATCCTGCCCCTTCACGAAGTAGAAGATGTATTCGCAGATGTTCTGGCAGCGGTCACCGATACGCTCGATAGAACGGGCGCAGAACAGCGCGGTCAGCACGCTTGGAATGGTACGGGAGTCTTCCATCATGTAGGTCATCAGCTGGCGCACGATACCTTCATATTCCTGGTCAACTTTCTTGTCTTCGCGGTAAATACGCACCGCTTCGTCCAGATCCATACGCGCGAAAGCGTCCAGCACGTCATGCAGCATCTGCACGGTGTGGCGCCCCAGCGATTCCAGGCTGACCAGCAGCGGCTGGTGCTGCTGAGAGAATTTCTCCAGCGCGGTACGGCAGATTTTGTCCGCTACGTCGCCAATACGTTCCAGCTCAGCAATGGTTTTGATGATCGCCATCACCAGACGCAGGTCGCTGGCGGTCGGCTGGCGTTTGGCGATGATGCGCACACAGGCTTCATCGATCGCCACTTCCATCATGTTGACCTTCTGGTCACCGGCGATAACGCGCTTCGCCAGCTCGCTGTCCTGGTTGTGCATCGCGGTGATCGCGTCGGAGAGCTGCTGTTCTACCAGCCCGCCCATCGTCATCACCTGAGTACGAATGTACTCCAGCTCGGCGTTGAACTGGCCAGAAATGTGTTTGTTTAAGTTGAGGTTATCCATCGCGCTCTCCAAATCAACCGTAGCGGCCAGTAATGTAATCTTCGGTTTGTTTCTTCGCTGGCGTAGTAAACAGCGTATCGGTTTCGCTGAATTCGATCAGCTCGCCGAGGTACATAAACGCCGTGTGGTCAGAACAACGCGCCGCCTGCTGCATGTTGTGGGTCACGATCACTACGGTATAGTCTTCTTTCAGCTCGGTGATCAGCTCTTCGATACGCCCGGTGGAGATCGGGTCAAGCGCTGAACACGGCTCGTCCAGCAGCAGAACTTCCGGCCGAATCGCGATCCCGCGAGCAATGCACAGACGCTGCTGCTGACCACCGGAGAGGCTGTAGCCGCTCTGGTGCAGTTTATCTTTAGTTTCGTTCCACAGCGCGGCTTTGGTCAATGCCCACTGCACGCGTTCATCCATGTCGCTGCGGGACAGCTTTTCAAACAGACGCACGCCAAAAGCGATGTTGTCGTAGATGGACATCGGGAACGGCGTCGGTTTCTGGAAAACCATACCGACTTTGGCACGCAGCAGGGCGATGTCCTGGCTCTGGGTGAGAATATTTTCGCCATCCAGCAGGATTTCACCTTCTGCACGCTGCTCAGGGTAGAGCGAGTACATTTTGTTAAAGGTACGCAGCAGGGTGGATTTACCACAGCCTGACGGCCCGATGAAGGCAGTAACCTGGTTTTTCGCGATATCCAGATTGATGTTCTTCAGCGCGTGGAACTTACCGTAGTAGAAGTTCAGATCGCGAACCTGGATTTTGCCTGGGGCTAAATCAACCTTACTCATCTGTGTCTTAATCTCCGTCCGGCGCCGCGAAGGCCGCGCCGTAAAATTTAACCGTGTTTACTCTTCGAGAAAATCACGCGCGCCAGAATATTCAGCAGCAGCACGCAGAGGGTAATGATCAGCACCCCTGCCCAGGCCAGCTGTTGCCACTCGGCAAACGGGCTCATAGCAAATTTGAAAATGGTCACCGGCAGGTTGGCGATAGGCTGCATCATGTCCGTGCTCCAGAACTGGTTGGAGAGGGAGGTGAAGAGCAGCGGTGCGGTTTCGCCAGCGATACGGGCAATCGCCAGCAGCACGCCGGTGATAATCCCGGAGACGGACGCCTTAAGCGTAATCGCGGAGATCATCTTCCATTTTGGTGTTCCCAGTGCGTAAGCCGCTTCGCGCAGGCTGTCCGGCACCAGTTTCAGCATGTTTTCAGTGGTACGAATAACGATAGGCACCTGCAGCAGCGCCAGCGCAATCACGCCCGCCCAGCCGGAGAAGTGTTCCATTTTCGCTACCACAATGGTGTAAACGAACAGACCGACCACAATAGACGGCGCGGACAGAAGAATGTCGTTAATAAAACGAATCACTTCGGCCAGAGCGGATTTACGGCCATATTCGGCCAGATAAATCCCGGCCATGATGCCCAGCGGCGTACCGATAACGGTCGCCCACAGGATCAGCAGGCCGCTGCCCGCGAGGGCGTTAGCAAGGCCACCGCCAGCGGTATTTGGCGGCGGCGTCATTTCGGTAAACAGTGCCAGCGACATACCGTCGATACCGCGGGTCACCGTGGAAAACAGGATCCACACCAGCCAGAACAGACCGAACACCATGGTCGCCATAGAGAGCGTCAGGGCGATGCGGTTTTTCATGCGGCGACGCGCCTGCATTTTACGGCGCGACTCAGCCAGTGCCGCGCTGCTTTGCATTTCCATCGTGGTCATGAGCGAGCCCCTTCGTTTTTCGCCAGGCGCATAATCATGAACTTAGAGATAGCCAGTACGATAAAGGTAATCACAAACAGAATTAAACCAAGCTCCATCAGCGCGGCGGTATGCAGGCCTGATTCGGCTTCGGCAAATTCGTTCGCCAGCGCAGAGGTAATACTGTTGCCCGGCATATACAGCGAAGCGCTGTCTAGCTGGTAGGTGTTACCGATGATAAAGGTCACCGCCATGGTTTCACCCAGCGCACGACCGAGGCCAAGCATCACGCCGCCAATCACGCCGTTTTTGGTGAACGGCAGCACGATGCGCCAGATCACTTCCCAGGTGGTGCAGCCGATACCGTAAGCGGATTCTTTCATCATTACCGGCGTTTGTTCGAAAACATCGCGCATCACGGAGGCGATGTACGGGATGATCATAATCGCAAGGATCACACCGGCGGCAAGAATACCGATACCAAACGCAGGGCCAGAGAACAGCGCGCCAACGATAGGCACGGCAGAAAGCACGTTGCCTACAGGTTCCTGGAAGTAAGTCGCAAACAGGGGAGCAAAGATAAACAGGCCCCACATGCCGTACACGATACTTGGAATAGCCGCCAGCAGTTCAATGGCGATACCCAGCGGGCGCTTCAGCCAGCCGGGTGCAAGTTCTGTCAGGAACAGGGCGATACCAAAGCTCACCGGGACCGCAATCAGCAGTGCGATAAACGAGGTTACGAGGGTTCCGTAAATCGGCACCAGCGCGCCGAAGACTTCATTAGGGGCATCCCACTCTTTGGACCAGAGGAAGGAGAAGCCAAACTTCTCAATGCTCGGCAGCGAGGAGATAAACAGCGAGATGATAATCCCACCCAGCAGAAATAGCACAATCAGCGCAGCCAGTCTTACCAGCGCACTGAAAATTACATCGCCTTGTTTGCCAGGGGCTTTAAACGTCGGCTTAGTCACAGCCATAGCGTACTCTTTGTGGTTGCTGAATAAACCGGGGTAACATACCTGTTACCCCAGATTTTTGCACTTAGTACAGCGCCTTACCGGAGCTGTCTTTTACATTGGTCTTCCATGCAGCGCGAACTTGCTCAACCACAGAGGCCGGCAGCGTTGCATAATCCAGGGCGTTAGCTTCTTTCGCGCCAGATTTGTATGCCCAGTCAAAGAACTTCAGCACTTCTGCGCCCTGCTCTGGGTTTTTCTGCTCTTTGTGAACCAGGATGAAGGTGGTGGAGGTGATTGGCCACGCTTCGTCACCTTTCTGGTTGGTCAGATCCTGTGCGAAGGATTTGCTCCAGTCAGCGCCTTTAGCCGCGTTAGCAAAGTTTGCTTCGGTCGGGCTTACTGGCTTACCGTCAGCGGACAGCAGCTTGGTGTAAGTCAGGTTGTTCTGCTTAGCGTAAGCGTATTCCACGTAGCCGATAGAGCCAGGCAGACGCTGTACGAAGGCCGCGATGCCGTCGTTACCTTTACCGCCCAGACCGGTTGGCCAGTTAACGGTAGAGCCTGCGCCAATTTTAGATTTCCACTCTTCGTTCACTTTAGACAGGTAGCTGGTGAACACGAAGGAAGTACCGGAGCCGTCAGCACGACGAACAACCGCGATGTTCTGATCCGGCAGTTTGTGGCCTGGGTTCAGCTTAGCAATCGCCGGGTCGTTCCATTTTTTGATGGTGCCCAGGTAGATGTCACCCAGAGTTTTGCCGTCCAGAACCAGCTCGCCAGACTTGAAGCCAGGCAGGTTAACAGCCAGCACCACACCACCGATTACGGTAGGGAACTGGAACAGGCCTTCTTGCTGTAATTTGTCATCCGCCAGAGGGGCGTCAGAAGCGCCGAAGTCAACGGTGTTAGCAATGATTTGCTTCACGCCGCCGGAGGAACCGATACCCTGGTAGTTCACCTTGTTACCAGTTTCTTTCTGGTAGGTATCTGCCCACTTGGCATACACCGGCGCAGGGAAAGTTGCACCAGCGCCAGTCAGGCTTGCAGCTGCAAACGCAGTAGAAGCGCTCAGAGATAAGGTCGCGGCGACAACAGTTGCGACAGTGGTACGCATAACGTTCATAATGTCTCCTGCCAGATGTTCGTAAATTGTTGTTTAATTAAATACAGGGTAGAAAATAGGACAGTTTGGTGACAGTTAAATGTACGAATTATGACGGTTTTATGACAATGCAGTTTGACAGAAAAATCCAAGCCAAACCCACTCATCATCACAATAAAAATCAAATAGTTATAATTAAATAGCAAGCAATAAAAAAGCTGCCCGTAGGCAGCTTATTCTTCAATATTTATGACAACAGCTTATTCTACTGTTACCGATTTCGCCAGGTTACGCGGCTGGTCCACGTCGGTGCCTTTGATCAGCGCCACATGGTAGGACAGCAGCTGCAGCGGGACGGTGTAGAAGATAGGCGCAATCACCTCTTCCACATGCGGCATCTCGATGATGTGCATGTTGTCGCTGCTGGTAAAGCCAGCGTCACGGTCGGCGAAGACATACAGCTGGCCGCCGCGGGCACGAACTTCCTCGATGTTGGATTTCAGTTTTTCCAACAGCTCATTGTTCGGAGCCACAACGATGACCGGCATGTCAGCATCGATCAGCGCCAGCGGGCCGTGCTTCAGCTCGCCAGCCGCATAGGCTTCAGCGTGAATATAGGAGATCTCTTTCAGTTTCAGCGCACCTTCCATCGCGATCGGGTACTGATCGCCACGGCCAAGGAACAGCGCATGATGTTTGTCAGAGAAATCTTCCGCCAGTTGCTCAATGCGTTTGTCCTGGGACAGCATCTGCTCGATACGGCTTGGCAGCGCCTGCAGGCCATGCACGATATCTTGTTCAACCTGTGCGTCAGCGCCTTTCAGGCGGCTCAGCTTAGCCACCAGCATCAACAGAACGGTCAGTTGAGTGGTGAACGCTTTGGTTGAGGCCACGCCGATTTCCGTTCCGGCATTGGTCATCAGCGCCAGGTCGGATTCACGCACCAGAGAAGAGCCTGCCACGTTACAAATCGCCAGCGAACCAAGATAGCCCAGCTCCTTGGAAAGGCGCAGCGCCGCCAGGGTGTCCGCCGTTTCACCAGACTGGGAAAGGGTGATCATCAGGCTGTTGCGGCGCACGGCAGATTTGCGGTAACGGAATTCAGAGGCAATTTCGACATCGCAAGGTACGCCGGCCAGCGCTTCGAACCAGTAGCGGGACACCATGCCTGAGTTATAGGACGTGCCGCAGGCGACAATTTGAATATGCTCAACCTGAGAGAGCATTTCATTGGCTTTTGGCCCCAGTTCCGTCAGATCAACTTCGCCGTGGCTGATACGCCCGGCCAGGGTGTTTTTGATGGCGTTCGGCTGCTCGTAGATCTCTTTCTGCATGTAATGGCGGTAAATACCTTTGTCGCCAGCGTCATACTGCAGGTTAGATTCGATGTCCGGGCGCTGAACCTGCTCGCCTTTGGTATCAAAAACGGTCACCGCGCGGCGAGTTACTTCGGCGATATCACCCTCTTCAAGGAAGATGAAGCGACGGGTCACCGGCAGCAATGCCAGTTGGTCAGATGCGATAAAGTTTTCACCCATGCCCAGGCCGATAACCATCGGGCTACCGGAACGCGCGGCCAGCAGAACATCCGGGTTACGGGTGTCCATGATTACGGTGCCGTAAGCGCCGCGTAGCTGAGGAATAGTGCGAAGGACAGCATCACGCAGCGTGCCACCCTGTTCCAGCTCCCAGTGCACCAGATGAGCGATAACTTCGGTATCCGTCTGGGAGACAAACGTGTAGCCGCGAGATTGCAGCAATTCACGCAGCGGTTCATGGTTTTCGATAATGCCGTTGTGTACGACCACAATGTGGTCGGAGACATGTGGGTGAGCATTAGTTTCTGAAGGTTCGCCGTGCGTTGCCCAACGGGTATGGGCAATCCCGGTGCCGCCATGCAGAGCGGTTTCTTCCGCTGCTTCCGCCAGTTTCTGTACTTTACCCAGACGACGTAGACGGGTCATATTGCCCTTGTTGTCCACAACCGCCAGGCCCGCAGAGTCGTACCCGCGGTATTCCAGACGACGGAGTCCTTCAAGAAGGATTTCAGCGATATCACGTTGCGCCACTGCGCCAACAATTCCACACATAATTTTTAAGTCCTGAGAATGGCGTTAGCCATGTGTTGTCGCTGACCTGTTTATTCCGGTTTTCCGGAGCCCCGAGCCTTGTAGAGAGTGGGGTTATTTTTATGGTTACTGCCTTTGGGTGGAGCGTTTTCAAGAACGACCCTCACCCCAACCCTCTCCCTGAAAGGGAGAGGGAGGAAATCTTTTTTAATTCAGCGCCTTCACCTTGATAGCGCGAGGGGAAATTACTTTTTCTTCACCGGACGCTGCCAGCCCTGAATGTGTTTCTGTTTTACGCGGCTGATCACCAGTTCATTTTCAGCAATGTCGCGCGTCACTGTCGTCCCGGCGCCAATCGTGACACCGCTGGCCACGGTGACCGGTGCCACCAGCTGAGTATCAGAGCCAACAAACACGTCATCACCAATAATAGTTTTATGTTTGTTCGCGCCATCGTAGTTGCAGGTAATTGTGCCCGCACCGATGTTCACGTTATCTCCAATTTCGGCATCACCGAGGTAGCTCAAATGGCCCGCTTTAGAACCTTTCCCCAAACGAGCTTTCTTCATTTCAACGAAGTTGCCGACATGAGCGCCTTCCGCCAGTTCCGCGCCAGGGCGCAGGCGGGCAAATGGCCCGATGGTGCAGGCGGCTTCAAGCGTCGCATCTTCAATCACCGTATACGGACTGATTTCGCAGTCATCACCGATAACCGCGTTTTTAATCACGCAACCGATACCGATCTTCACGCGGTTACCCAGCGTAACGCGACCTTCCACAATGACATTAGTATCGATTTCAACATCGCGCCCGTGTGTTAATTCACCACGCAGATCGAACCGAGCCGGATCGCGCAGCATAACACCCGCCAGCAGCAGCTTATCGGCCTGCTCCGTCTGGTAAACACGTTCCAGGCGAGAAAGCTGCAGACGGTTATTCACGCCTTCCACTTCACTCAAGCGATCAGGATGAACGGCGGCGATTTCGCGCCCTTCACCATGAGCAAGGGCAATAATGTCCGTGATGTAAAACTCGCCCTGAGCGTTGTTGTTATCCAGCTTGCCAAGCCAACGCTTCAGATCTGCGCCGTTAGCCACCAGAATCCCGGTGTTGATTTCGTTGATTTTGCGCTGTTCTTCGCTGGCGTCTTTATGCTCTACGATGCCAACGACCTTACCATTTTCCCGCGCAATGCGGCCGTAGCCGGTAGGATCATCAAGCTTCACGGTCAGCAAACCAATGCCGCCCTGCGGCTTTGCTTCACGCAGGCGCTGCAAAGTCTCAATGGAGATCAGCGGCACATCGCCGTACAGCATCAGAATGTCTTCGTCATCGGCAAAGAACGGGGCCGCCATCTGCATCGCATGGCCAGTTCCCAGCTGTTCAGCCTGTAGCACCCAGTTTAACGCGTCGTCGTTCAGGGTTTGCTTTAGCAGGTCGCCGCCGTGGCCATAAACCAGGTTCACCCGCTGAGCGCCTGATTTATTAGCGGCGTCAATGACATGCTGAACCATTGGCTTCCCAGCCAGCGTGTGCAGCACCTTTGGAAGATCTGAGTACATGCGGGTTCCTTTGCCGGCGGCAAGGATGACCACGCTCATTGCGCTGTTTGACATACGTGTCCTGAATTTGTTTAGTGTGTGAAGTAAAGCGATTTAGCCTTGAAAATTCTACATATTTTGCACCAAAAAATACGCTGCTGCTAATTTCACCGCCTTGAGATTATCTGCGTCTTTTATAGCAGTAATCGCGGCAGATTCCATGGGAATTAAGGCCGAAATACGGTCTGTATGCCCCACAGAAGGCGCTATCTCGCTGGTTTTATGGTTATTTTGAGCATGGAATAAAGCCAGGAATAAAAAAAATGCCAGTCAGGTTTCCCGGACTGGCATTTGTCTTTTCAAGCAGGTAGTTACATCGCTTTTTTGGTTAACTCGATAACGCGCAGTTTGGCGATCGCTTTAGCCAGTTCAGCAGAAGCCTGAGCGTAATCCACGTCACCGTGGGAGCTGTGCATGTGCTCTTCAGCTTTGCGTTTCGCTTCCAGGGCACGCGCTTCGTCGAGATCCTGGCCGCGAATCGCGGTGTCAGCCAGGACGGTTACGTTACCCGGCTGCACTTCCAGAACACCACCGGACAGGTAGATAAACTCTTCATGTCCGTGCTGCTTAACGATGCGGATCATACCAGGCTTAATGGCGGTGAGCAGCGGGGCGTGGCCAGGGTAGATACCCAGCTCACCTTCGCTACCCGTTACCTGGATCTTCTCGACCAGACCGGAGAACATTTGCTGCTCCGCGCTGACGACGTCCAGGTGGTAAGTCATAGCCATGTCACCCTCCGATTAGGCGTTAAAGTTTTTTCGCTTTCTCAACGGCTTCGTCGATGGAGCCAACCATGTAGAACGCCTGCTCTGGCAGATGGTCGTATTCGCCGTCCATGATGCCTTTAAAGCCACGGATGGTGTCTTTCAGCGAAACGTATTTGCCTGGAGAACCGGTAAAGACTTCTGCTACGAAGAATGGCTGAGACAAGAAGCGCTGGATCTTACGCGCACGTGCTACAACCAGTTTGTCTTCTTCGGACAGTTCGTCCATACCCAGAATCGCGATGATGTCTTTCAGTTCCTGGTAACGCTGCAGGATAGACTGAACGCCACGCGCGGTGTCGTAGTGCTCCTGGCCAACAACCAGTGGATCCAGCTGACGGCTGGTGGAGTCCAGCGGGTCAACTGCCGGGTAAATACCCAGAGATGCGATCTGACGGCTCAGCGTAACGGTTGAGTCCAGGTGCGCAAAGGTGGTCGCTGGAGACGGGTCAGTCAAGTCATCCGCAGGAACGTAAACGGCCTGTACGGAGGTGATAGAACCGGTCTTGGTGGAGGTAATACGCTCCTGAAGAACACCCATCTCTTCTGCCAGAGTTGGCTGATAACCTACCGCAGAAGGCATACGACCCAGCAGTGCAGATACTTCTGTACCGGCCAGGGTATAACGGTAGATGTTATCAACGAACAGCAGAACGTCGCGGCCTTCGTCACGGAATTTTTCCGCGATGGTCAGACCGGTCAGCGCTACGCGCAGACGGTTACCTGGTGGCTCGTTCATCTGGCCGTAAACCAGCGCTACTTTATCCAGAACGTTGGAGTCGGTCATTTCGTGGTAGAAGTCGTTACCCTCACGAGTACGCTCACCCACGCCCGCAAACACGGAATAACCGGAGTGCTCGATCGCGATGTTACGGATCAGCTCCATCATGTTTACAGTTTTACCTACGCCCGCACCACCGAACAGACCAACTTTACCGCCCTTAGCGAACGGACAAATCAGGTCGATAACTTTGATGCCGGTTTCCAGCAGTTCCTGAGAGCTGGACAGCTCTTCGTAGGAAGGTGCCGCACGGTGAATAGCCCAACGGTCTTCTTCGCCGATGTCGCCTTTCATGTCGATTGGCTGACCCAGCACGTTCATGATACGGCCCAGGGTCGCTTTACCTACCGGGACTTCGATCGGGTGCTCGAGGTCATTGACTTGCAGACCGCGACGCAGACCGTCGGAGGAACCCATTGCGATGGTACGCACGATACCGCCGCCGAGCTGCTGCTGAACTTCCAGCACCAGCTTCTCATTGTTGTTCTGTACCTCAAGCGCGTCATAAACGCGCGGTACGCCGTCCTGAGGGAACTCGACGTCCACCACGGCGCCGATTACCTGGACAATCTTTCCAGTAGCCATCTTGAATCCTCTACGTAATTCGTTTACCCGTCATATTTCAATTTGCAGATGCGTTGACTGCCTTCCCTCACCTCAGTCACTTACTGAAGTAAGCTCTTGAGGATTCGCTCAGTTGCCGCCTTTCTGCAAACCGAACTATTTAGGGTAATAAACCTGGTTTAAACCGCGGACGCACCACCGACGATTTCGGTAAGTTCCTGAGTAATGCTGGCCTGACGAGCTTTGTTGTATACCAACCGCAGCTCTTTAATCAGGCTGCCGCCGTTATCGGTTGCGGCTTTCATCGCCACCATACGTGCGGCCTGCTCGCTGGCCAGGTTTTCTACGACGCCCTGATAAACCTGAGACTCAACATAACGACGCAGCAGGGTGTCCAGCAGCGCTTTCGGGTCTGGTTCGTACAGGTAGTCCCAGGATTTACGCTTCAGCTCCTCATCTTCTGATGCCGGTAACGGCAGCAGCTGAGTGATGGTCGGAACCTGAGACATGGTGTTAACAAATTTGTTGCTGACAACGTACAGCTTGTCCAGACGACCTTCGTCGTAGGCTTGCAGCATCACTTTCACCGGGCCGATCAGTTCAGACAGGGAAGGGGTGTCTCCCATGCCGGTAACCTGAGCAACCACGTTGCCGCCAACGGAGTTGAAGAAAGAAACGCCTTTAGAGCCGATCATCGCGAGTTCGCTCTGAACGCCCTTATCGGACCACTCTTTCATATCCGCCAGCACTTTTTTGAACAGGTTAATGTTCAAACCGCCGCACAAACCACGATCGGTCGACACCACCAGGTAGCCCACGCGCTTAACGTCGCGTTCTTCCAGGTATGGGTGCTTATATTCCAGATTACCGTTAGCAAGGTGACCAATCACTTTGCGCATGGTATCTGCATAAGGACGGCTGGCCGCCATGCGATCCTGCGATTTACGCATTTTGGAAGCGGCGACCATCTCCATCGCTTTGGTGATCTTCTGCGTGTTCTGGACGCTTGCGATCTTACTACGTATCTCTTTTGCGCCGGCCATGAGCTTCTCCTCAATGCCTTGCGGCCTGCCCTAAGGCAAGCCGCCAGACGTTACCAGGACTGGGTTGCTTTAAAGGAGTCGAGGATGCCTTTCAGCTTGCCTTCGATCTCGTCGTTATAGCCACCGGTCTGGTTAATTTCTTGCATCAGCGGAGCGTGATCACGGTCAGCGTAAGCCAGCAGAGCGGCTTCGAAGCTACCGATTTTCGCCAGTTCCACGTCTTCGAGGTAACCGCGTTCAGCCGCGAACAGCACCAGACCCTGTTGTGCAACAGACATTGGGGCATACTGTTTCTGTTTCAGCAGCTCGGTCACTTTCTGACCGTGGCTCAGCTGTTTACGGGTGGCTTCATCCAGATCGGATGCGAACTGAGAGAACGCAGCCAGTTCACGATACTGTGCCAGCGCGGTACGGATACCACCGGACAGTTTCTTGATGCTCTTGGTCTGAGCAGCACCACCAACACGAGATACCGAAATACCCGGGTTAACCGCCGGACGAATACCGGAGTTAAACAGGTTGGTTTCCAGGAAGATCTGACCATCGGTAATCGAAATTACGTTGGTTGGAACGAACGCAGAAACGTCACCCGCCTGGGTTTCGATGATCGGCAGAGCGGTCAGGGAGCCGGTTTTACCTTTAACTTCACCTTTGGTGAAAGCTTCCACGTATTCCGCGTTAACGCGGGATGCGCGCTCCAGCAGACGGGAGTGGAGGTAGAACACGTCGCCCGGGAAGGCTTCACGACCTGGTGGACGACGAAGCAGCAGGGAAACCTGACGATAAGCAACAGCCTGTTTAGACAGGTCATCGTATACGATCAGCGCATCTTCACCGCGGTCACGGAAGTATTCGCCCATTGCGCAACCGGCGTAAGGTGCCAAGTATTGCAGTGCAGCGGATTCAGAAGCAGTTGCCACAACAACGATGGTGTTGGACAGTGCGCCGTGTTCTTCCAGTTTACGAACCACGTTAGAAATGGTGGACGCTTTCTGGCCGATGGCCACGTACACACATTTAATGCCGGAGTCACGCTGGTTGATGATGGCATCGATTGCCATCGCGGTTTTACCGGTCTGACGGTCACCGATGATCAGCTCACGCTGGCCACGGCCGATTGGAATCATCGCATCGACGGATTTATAACCGGTCTGCACCGGCTGGTCGACGGACTGACGTTCGATTACGCCTGGTGCGATAACTTCGATTGGCGAGAAGCCATCGTTATCAACCGGACCTTTACCGTCGATTGGTGCACCCAGGGTGTTCACCACGCGGCCCAGCAGGCCACGGCCAACTGGTACTTCCAGAATACGGCCAGTACACTTAACCTTCATGCCTTCGGCGAGGTCAGCGTATGGACCCATAACTACAGCACCTACGGAGTCGCGCTCCAGGTTCAGTGCGATAGCGTAACGGTTTCCCGGCAGGGAAATCATCTCACCCTGCATACAATCGGCCAGGCCGTGAACGCGGATAATACCGTCACTTACAGAAACAATAGTACCTTCGTTATGAGCTTCGCTCACAACATTGAACTGAGCAATGCGCTGCTTGATCAGTTCGCTGATTTCGGTGGAATTCAGTTGCATGCTCCAGTCCCCTTAAGACTGCAAGACGTCTGCAAGGCGTTCAAGACGGCCGCGTACGCTACCATCAATGACCATATCACCCGACTGGATGATAACGCCCGCCATAACAGACTTATCGATTTTGCAATTCAGCTTAACTTTGCGTGACAGACGTTTTTCCATTGCGGTCGTAATGTTTGCAAGCTGCTCATGGCTCAGTTCAGCCGCGGAGGTTACCTGAACCTCTGCAATCGCTTCACTCAGCGCGCGCAAATGCGCGAACTGCTCAAGAACATCCGGGAGCGCTTTTAAACGACCGTTATCAGCCATCACCCTAATCAGGTTCTGGCCGTTGGCGTCCAGCTGCTCGCCGCAAATGGCGATGAACGAATCTGCGAGCGTTTCTGGTGCCAGGGCACCGGAAAGAAGCTCTTCCATTTGTTCGTTTTTCGTTACCTCGGCAGCAAACGCCAGCATGTTCTGCCAGCGGTCTACGCTCTGGTGTTCGACGGCAAAGTCAAAAGCTGCTTTGGCGTAGGGGCGAGCTACAGTAACAAATTCAGACATCAGCCCCTCCCTCCTTACAGTTCAGCGACCAGTTTATCGACGATGTCGCTGTTAGCAGCTTCATCTACGGAACGTTCGATTATCTTCTCGGCACCGGCAATTGCCAGCAGAGCGACCTGCTTACGCAGCTCTTCACGAGCGCGTTTACGCTCAGCGTCGATTTCTGCCTGAGCCTGTCCAACGATTTTATTACGTTCCTGCTCTGCCTCAGTTTTCGCTTCATCAAGGATCTGGGCACGGCGTTTGTTCGCCTGCTCAATGATCACCTGAGCTTCCGCTTTGGCTTTTTTCAGCTGGTCGGTCGCGTTGGCCTGTGCAAGGTCAAGGTCCTTTTGAGCACGTTCTGCAGAAGCAAGACCGTCAGCAATTTCTTTCTGACGCTTCTCGATGGCTGCCATTAATGGCGGCCATACGTACTTCATGCAGAACAGAACAAACAGGACAAACGCGATGGCCTGGCCGAGGATTGTTGCGTTAATGTTCACAGCACAATGCCTCTTTGTTAGTTAACGTTCTGATATTACTAGATGACTCAAACATCGCTCACTAGGCGACGGCGAACATCACGTACAGACCCAGACCAACAGCGATCATTGGGATTGCATCCACCAGACCCATTACGATAAAGAACTGAGTACGCAGCAGTGGAATCAGATCTGGTTGGCGTGCAGCGCCTTCCAGGAATTTGCCCCCGAGGATGCCGATACCGATCGCAGCACCGATTGCCGCCAGACCCATCATCACAGCGGCAGCCATGTACAGCAGATCCATATTCAGGTTTTCCATGACAGTCTCCAAGTTTGTTTCAGTTAAACGCAGTAGTGGTAAGTAAATTAATGTTCTTCAGACGCCATCGACAGATAGACGATCGTCAGAACCATGAAGATGAAGGCTTGCAGCGTAATAATCAGGATGTGGAAAATGGCCCACGGCACATTCAGAATCCACTGTGACCACCACGGCAACAGACCTGCAATCAGAATGAAAATCAGCTCACCGGCATACATGTTGCCGAACAGTCGCAGACCCAGTGATACAGGTTTGGACAGCAGGCTTACCCCTTCAAGGATTAAGTTGACAGGAATAAATGCCCAGTGATTGAACGGCTGCAGCGTCAGCTCTTTCGTGAAGCCGCCAATGCCTTTCATTTTGATGCTGTAGAACAGAATGAGGATAAACACGCCCAGCGCCATAGAGAGGGTGATATTCACGTCCGCAGACGGCACCACACGCAGGGCTGGTAGGCCAAAGATGTGCTCACCAATGTATGGCAGCAGATCGATAGGCAGCAGATCCATCAAGTTCATCAGGAAGACCCAGACGAAAATCGTCAGGGCAAGTGGAGCGATAACCTTGCTTTTGCCATGGTACATGTCTTTCACGCTGCCATGCACAAAGCCAATAATCAGCTCAATAAAAGTCTGAAATTTACCCGGGACGCCGCTGGTTGCGGTTTTCGCCACTTTACGGAACAACACCAGGAACACCAGCCCCAGAAATACTGAGAAGAACATGGAGTCGATGTTGAGCGTCCAGAAGGTAGCCGGGGGGTTATGCGGATCCACCAGCGAGAAAGTACGCAGGTCCAACTGAAGGTTATTCAGGTGGTGACCTATATACTCCTGCGGTGTAGAGATTTCTCCTGCAGACATGATGCCTCTTACCCTTTGTTGTTAATTACAGCTGGTGCGAGTATCTGCACAACCAGCACCGAAACCCACGTCACTATTAGCGGCAATACCACCGCCTTAAAGTACGCCAGCGCCACCACTAAAATGATGAAGGTCGCAATCACCTTTAGCACTTCGCCGATAGCGAATGTCCAGGCCACACGGCCTTTTGCGGGTGTATGCGCCTGATGACGCCAGGCAAAAATCATAAACAGCACGTTTGGCAGCCAAACCGCCAGGCCTCCGCCGAGAGCGGAAGCGCCCCAAGAAGGAGCTTTAAGGCAAAACAGCAGTCCAATTGCTACTACAGCCAGAAGTTGGATGAACAAAAGCTTGCGGGCTACGTTCTTACTCAAGAGCGACACAGACATGACGTTTCCTAACTCCTGCTACCTATGAGGTATGTCGCGTGTCGTATAAAACTGTCTTTGCGACGCTGAGTCAAGCCTCAAAAAGCGAGCAAATTATACGGTGCGGCCCAGTGATTTCAAACAATAAGTAGCGAAAAGGTGAACAAATGTTTAATTAATTTTCCGCAGAGCCATTTTCTGACTTTTGGTGAATCGCATCGGCTTCCTCAAAAAGTGCAAATAAGCCGAAATCCCCGACAACAAAGCGTGCACACGATCACAAATTAAACATCTTATCGCCAGGCATTATTTTGCAGCCTAAGAAAGCTCAAATTACATATGATTGATAATTAAGCTGATTAATGCGCACTCTGTTTAAAACAACTTGAAACGCCATAAAAACCTTTCATTGACATTCCAGTTAAACTTTTAACATTCGAAAACGGCCATTCTTCGGCGTAATTTTAGCCGGATGATATTTTCAAATAAAATTATTACCCTGGTAATTAATACCTTTGAGGTTAAAAGCAGGATAAATCCGAGTTAAAGATTGGTTAAATGTAACCAAGCATTTCATCGGTAACCCTCTCACTTTTTAACCTCAGTGAAACATTTCAATCGCGCCGTTTTTTGATAAATATTAAGTTTTGTTTGCCTTAATCAGCACCAAATGCCTCTCCCCTTCCAGGCTCGGCACGTTGAGTTTGACGATATCTTCCACAGTGAATCCCGCAGGTAGCTCGGTAATTTCTTCATCCGGACGTACCCCTTTCAACGCATAGAACTTCCCGTGCGCGGCAGGCAGATGGTGACACCAGTTCACCATGTCACTTAACGAGGCAAATGCCCGGCTGATCACACCGTCAAACGGTGGCTCCGCCGGGAAATCTTCCACACGGCTCTGTACCGGAGTAATGTTTTCCAGCTTCAGCTCATGCTGGACTTGCCGCAGGAACCGCACACGCTTGCCGAGGCTGTCCAGCAGAGTGAAATGTGAATCAGGACGCACGATTGCCAGCGGAATGCCTGGCAAGCCAGGGCCAGTGCCGACATCGATGAACCGGCTTCCCTGCAAATGCGGTTCGACCACAATGCTGTCGAGAATATGCCGCACCAGCATTTCATCAGGATTACGCACCGAAGTCAGGTTGTATGCTTTGTTCCATTTGTCTAGCAGCGAGACATAGCCCACCAGCTGCTGTTGTTGATGTTCTGGCAGGGTGATGCCGGCATCTTTCAGCAGGCGAGATAATTTAGTCAGCACGTCGTAAACCCATCCAAAAAAGAGGCCAGGATTGCCTGGCCTGTTGTCGTCCGTTTTAAGCGCTGCGTCGCAGCAGCCCTTGTTTTTTAAGCCAGACAAGTAAAATAGAGATTGCCGCAGGGGTAATACCCGAGATGCGCGATGCCTGGCCAATGGAAACCGGTTTGTGATCGTTAAGCTTAGCGATCACTTCGTTAGACAGCCCGCTCACCTGACTATAGTCGAGCGTGGCTGGCAGCACAGTATTCTCATTGCGCTGCTGTTTTTCAATCTCATCCTGCTGGCGTGCGATGTAGCCTTCGTATTTAACCTGGATCTCGACCTGCTCGGCAGCCTGAGGATCTTCCAGACCAGGGGCAAAGGTCGAGAGCTGTGTCATCGCAGCGTAGGTCATTTCTGGACGACGCAGCAGATCTTCGCCGTTAGCTTCTTTGGAAAGCGGCGCGCTGAGCTGCGCGTTCACCTCAGCCACCAGCTCAGAATGCGGATGCAGCCAGATATCTTTCAGGCGCTGACGCTCGCGTTCGATCATTTCAAGTTTGTCGTTGAAGCGAGCCCAGCGAGCATCATCCACCAGACCCAGCTCGCGACCAGCTTCGGTGAGACGCAGATCGGCGTTGTCTTCACGCAGCATCAGGCGATATTCAGCCCTGGAAGTAAACATACGGTATGGTTCTTTGGTCCCCAGAGTGCACAGGTCATCAACCAGCACGCCAAGGTAAGCCTGATCGCGACGCGGTGCCCAACCTTCTTTCTCGGCAGAGAATCGAGCGGCGTTAAGACCGGCAAGCAGGCCCTGAGCTGCGGCTTCCTCGTAACCGGTGGTACCGTTGATCTGGCCTGCAAAGAACAGGCCCTGGATAAATTTGCTTTCCAGCGTTGGTTTCAGATCGCGCGGATCGAAGAAGTCATACTCAATCGCGTAGCCAGGACGAACGATCTTCGCGTTCTCCATCCCCTTCATTGAGCGGACGATCTGCATCTGAACATCGAATGGCAGGCTGGTGGAGATCCCGTTCGGGTAAATCTCGTTGCTGGTCAGCCCTTCAGGCTCCAGGAAGATTTGGTGCGCATTGCGATCGGCAAAACGCATCACTTTGTCTTCGATAGACGGGCAGTAGCGAGGGCCAATGCCTTCGATAATGCCGGCATACATTGGGCTACGGTCGAGGTTATTACGAATGACCTCGTGCGTCTGCTCATTGGTATGCGTGATGTAGCAAGGTACCTGCTCTGGGTGCTGGTTCACGTTCCCCATGAAGGAGAAAACCGGCATCGGGTTATCTCCGTGTTGCGGAGCAAGTACGCTGAAATCAATGGTACGGGCGTCAATGCGTGGAGGTGTCCCCGTTTTCAGGCGACTGACACGCAGAGGCAGTTCACGCAAGCGACGTGAAAGCGGGATCGAAGGAGGATCGCCAGCACGACCGCCGCTGTAGTTATCCAGCCCGATGTGGATCTTGCCATCCAGGAAGGTGCCTACAGTCAGCACAACCGCCTTCGCACGGAATTTGAGACCCATTTGGGTCACTGCGCCGACGACGCGATCGTTCTCAACGATAAGATCTTCAACCGCCTGCTGGAAAATCATCAGGTTGGGCTGGTTCTCCAGCGCGGTGCGTACGGCCTGACGATAAAGCACACGGTCTGCCTGAGCACGAGTGGCGCGGACTGCCGGGCCTTTGCTGGCGTTTAGTATTCTAAACTGAATGCCTGCATGATCGATCGCGGTTGCCATTAAGCCACCGAGGGCATCCACTTCCTTAACCAAATGTCCCTTGCCAATACCGCCAATCGCCGGGTTACAGGACATCTGTCCCAGCGTGTCGATATTGTGTGTCAGAAGCAGGGTCTGCTGACCCATACGAGCTGCGGCCATTGCCGCCTCTGTGCCTGCATGACCCCCGCCGATGATAATGACGTCAAAAGGATCTGGATAAAACATGGTAACTGCCTCGGTTTCGCGAATGAGGGTTTGTGACTTCCCGGGCTGGGGATTCTACTCAACTTTAGTCTTTCGAGAAAGCATCGGGATCTTCGGTTATTAAAAGAAGATCTTTTTTATTTAAAGATCTCTTTATTGTGATCTCTTATTAGGATCGACCACCTCTGTGGATAAGCCATTTATCCATTTTAGGATCAACAACCTGGAAAGGATCGTTTGCTGTGTACTACCGGTGATCCCAGACCGTATAAGCTGGGATCAGAATTGAGGTTTATGCACAACTCAAAAAGTGAACAGCAGTTGTTATTTGGATAACTACGGGTTAATCCAAGCTTTTAACCAGAGTTATCCACATCTGATCGCGCAATCTTTACACTTCAGGGAGTAAATTAATCCAGGAGCCTACCCAAATTTCGGCTGGATCCTCAGGAATGTCGTGATCGAGGATGTTGATTTTGAGTAAGGATCCTATGCGGGTTGCCCCACATTCGGTCAGAAGCAGGTCGATCTTCTCTATAGCACCGCAAAACGTGTCGTATTCACGGCTGCCGATCCCGATCGCGCCATAGCTTACGCCGCTCAGATCCGGGCGCTGTTCATTTATAGCGTCATAGAAAGGCTGCAGGTTGTCCGGCAGATCGCCAGCACCGTGCGTGGAAGAGACCACCAGCCAGATACCGCTGGTTTTCAGATCTTCTAAAAGAGGGCCGTGCAGCATTTCAGTGCCGTGTCCCGCTTCTTCAAGCTTCTCTGCCAGATGTTCTGCTACATATTCGGCACTACCCAGAGTACTGCCGCTAATCAGAGTGATATCAGCCATTGTGTCCCGCCTTTTCAAATCGTCGCGTATTGTACGCTGTGAAAGAGCGGGGATCTACCTGTGGATAATATGGGTATTAAAATTAACGATCAGGGCCGGATAGTACGCATGATCGGGTTCTGCAGCGAGATCAGCGTTTCAGTGGACTGAATTTCATCGATTGTTTGGATCTTGTTGATAAGTACCTGCTGGAGGGCATCAATGGATCGACACATCACCTTAATAAAGATGCTGTAGTGACCGGTGGTGTAGTAAGCCTCGGTCACCTCATCCAGGTTTTCCAGCTTGGTGAGAGCGGAAGGATAGTCCTTGGCGCTTTTCAGAATAATGCCGATAAAGCAGCAGACGTCATAGCCGAGCTGCTTTGGGCTGATGTCGATGCGCGCCCCGGTAATGATCCCTGCCTGCTTCATTTTTTCGACGCGAACGTGAATGGTGCCCGGGCTGACGCCAAACTGCTTGGCCAGCTCTGCATAGGCGGTACGGGCATTGGCCATTAATGCTTCGAGTATGCCGCGATCGAGATTGTCGATCTGATAATTATCCATCATTTTTTCCTATGATAAATGCCGATTTTCCATTTTTTATAGCCTTAAATTCGTCGATTAAAAAGAGGCTGGCCTTTTTTATTGTTGATTATTGAATACGGTGACGTTTCTGTTGCTTAATCGATGGCAGAAACAACACAACAAAGAGAAAAGCCATGAAAACCGCCTGGATTGCTAAACAACGTCAGATCAGTTTTGTGAAAACCCATTTTTCCCGTCAGTTGGAAGAGAAGTTGGGCCTGATAGAAGTACAGGCTCCGATCCTCAGCCGCGTGGGGGATGGCACACAGGACAACCTTTCTGGCAGCGAGAAAGCAGTGCAGGTGAAGGTGAAAACCTTGCCGCAGGCGCAGTTTGAAGTGGTGCATTCGCTGGCAAAATGGAAAAGAAAAACGCTAGGCCAGCACGACTTCAGCGCGGGTGAAGGGCTTTACACGCACATGAAAGCCCTTCGTCCCGACGAAGACCGTTTATCCCCAATTCACTCGGTCTATGTCGATCAGTGGGACTGGGAACGCGTGATGGGTGACGGCGAACGCCACACCGGCACGCTAAAACAAACCGTAGAGAGCATCTGGGCGGCAATTAAAGCGACCGAGGCTGAAGTGAGTGAGAGGTTCGGCCTGGCCGCCTTGCTGCCGGAGAAAATCCATTTTGTTCACAGCGAAACACTGTTGGAGCGTTTCCCTGGTCTGGACGCGAAAGACCGCGAGCGGGCTATCGCTAAAGAGCTTGGTGCTGTTTTCTTAATCGGTATTGGGGGCAAGCTGTCGGACGGGAAGCGTCACGACGTTCGCGCCCCGGATTATGATGACTGGTCAACGGGCGGAGAAGCAGGCTTACCGGGGCTGAACGGCGATATACTCGTCTGGAACCCTGTGCTGGAAGATGCTCTGGAGCTTTCTTCTATGGGGATCCGCGTGGATGCGGAAACCCTGAAACGTCAACTGGCGATCACCGGAGATGAAGACAGGCTACAGCTCGAATGGCACCAGTCGCTGGTGAAAGGTGAGATGCCACAAACCATCGGTGGCGGTATCGGCCAGTCCCGCCTGACGATGCTGTTGCTTCAGCTGCCGCATATCGGCCAGGTTCAGTGCGGCGTCTGGTCGCCAGAAGTGCAGGCCAAGGTTAGTGACCTGCTGTAATCTTTAACGCCGCCAGCGACGCAGCAGGCGGCTTCTCATCCCGGTGTCAAAGCGCCAGATATGGTCAAAGATGCGCATGATGCCGGGCTTTCCGTGCCCCGACATGGCGACCGCGTGAAAGCGGTTCTGATATTGCCGCTGCAGTGCCTTCACGCTACTGACGACATCGTCCGGCAGCCGCTGGGCGATAAAATCTGAGATCACCACCGCATCGGCATCGTGCCAGTCCCCGGTTTGCATTTTTTCCAGGATCGAGCGGAAGCAGCTGGCAAGATCCGTCCCGCCGCTGAAGTGCTGGCTTAAAAAACGGATCGCCTGATCGATACCGTCCCGCCCGCTGACCTCATAGCGCACGACTTCGCTGGAAAACAGCATAATGAAGCAGCGCCGGTTGTCGGCGAGGGCAATGCGCATCAGCGCCAGACAAAAGGCTTTGGCGCATTGCTCGTTGAACCCGCCCATGGAGCCGGAAGTGTCCACGCAGACAATAAATGGCCCGCGAGGCTGTTCGTCAAAGTCCTGATGAGCGACCGGACGTTCGATGACTTTTTCACGCCATGCGTCACCGTGCAGACGGTAAGTGAGCAGTTGCTTCTCCACCAGGCGGCGGTAGAACTCAAATTCCAGCTCGGTAATCCCCAGGGTTGCCAGCTCAGGCGGCAGCAGCCGCAGGATATCGTCGCTGCGCTGCAGGCCGTCCACCTGTTCGGGCACGGTGGCAGGTTCCCGAACCAGCATACGCCAGGGCTCCGTGGGGGAGTCTTTCCGTGGGACGGATTTTGCCTCGCGGGAGCGGCCCAGCTGTTCGGCAAGCTGCATCAGCTCAGGCTGGCCGGTAAGAAACTCGCCGTATTGCACAATCAGCTGATAGTCCCCGCGCTTGAGCGTGCCGCCGCTCATATCCCACAGTTTACCGGCCGCTTTGTCGTTTTCGGCAAGAGCCGGATCCAGTTGCCCGCTTAGCGCCAGCCGTTCCTGAATCTCCGCCAGCAGCTTGTCGCGCTCGTCTTCTAACAGCTGTTGGTTAAGCGATGTGGCCTGTACAACCAGGCTCAAGCGCCAGCGCTGCAGAAACAGCGTATGCTGCGCTGGGGTGAAGTGCGGGTTATCGGCCACCAGCGTTTTGGCCTGTTCATAGAACGGTGAGCCTAGCTTATGCAGCAGTTGAATAATTTCCGGCAGCCGCATGATGAGCTGCCCGGTGGTGAGTAGCTGACTCTGCTGGTAGCACAGGACTTCCTGCGCCAGCTCATCCGGGACGTGCCCGTCCTTCAGGCGGCCTTTGAGCTGGTCTCGCCAGCGAGGTAAGTCTTCACTAACGGCTTTTTTTAAACGCGGGAATTTTTCGAAAAACACCGCCAGCTGCGGGGCAGCCAGCAGGGTAATAATAATCTCTTCTATTAGTTCGCCTTCACCAATAGCCAGGATCATATCCAGCGTTTCAACGCTTATCATTGCCGGGCCTGTTTCAGCTGCGCCGCGACGTCCTGCAGGCTGGCTTCAATTTTTCCCAGCCAGTCGCTTTCAATAAACAGGCATTTTTGCTGATCGTTAAAGCGCTCGTGCTGCTGGTGCAGCGCGGCGTCGAGATCGTCAAACTGCTTTTTGATCTCATCAGGCACGCCCTGCTGCTGGTGGCCCGGTAGCGCCAGTCGTGTGGCCTGAAGGCTGACGTCGCGAATGGTCAGATGCAGGCTGTTGTCCACTTCAAGGTTAAGCAACTGCGCAAAGCCAATGCCGTTCAGCTTACCGCGGATCTCGCCTCCTTTATTAAGCCACTGCGCCAGCGCCTCACGAGCCAGAGTGATATGAATTACTTCGATATCGTGCAGCTTCAGCGGCTTTTGCAGTAAAAGCGTCAGCGTTTCGCCGGTTATCTCATCCGGCAACTGGTACTGCGGTTTGCGGCTGAACATGCCGGTCTGCTTGAGCACGGTAAAAGCATCCCGATCGCTGCTTTGCTGCTGGAGTTGAAGGCGGCGCTGTACGATGGCGCTGAGTTTGCTCAGAATGGCCTGCTGTTGCCACGCGTGCCCGGTCATCAAAACTTCAATCTGCTGCTGCATTAAATTCATGGTCGCCGTGTCGTGCCACAGGCAGTCTTTGAGCAGAATAAGATCGATAGGTGCCACGGCATCGCGGCCGTTAAAGAAGGCGCTGGCCTGCAGTAGGCGAATGGCTTTTTTCCAGCGGCGGTCGGAAACATAAGGCGCCCCCGGTGTTGCCTCAAGAAGCTGCCTCAGGGTGAAGATCAGTTCAAAAACGTCGTCCGGCAGCGCAACGCCGCCAATTTGCTGCTGCCAGGCGAAATATTCTTCATCGGTAACCTGCAGGTTTTCGGTGACCGGATTGAAGTTTTCATCGTGCTGGCTGATGAGCATTGAGCGGAAATTCGCTTTGTCCTGCACTTTGTCGAGCCACAGGCGGATCAGCATACGGTCATACAGAGCTTCCAGGCTGCTGTCCGCTTCGGGTAATTCGTTGGAGGCGGCCACCAGCAGGCGCATGGGGATTTTGTCTTCACTGGCGCCGTTGCGGAAGCGGCGTTCGTTAATGGCGGTCAGCAGGGTGTTTAAAATTGCCGGGCCGGCTTTCCAGATCTCATCCAGAAACACGATTTCGGCTTCCGGCAGGTAGCCGGCGGTCAGGCGTTCATAGCGGCCTTCATCTTTCAGCGCCTGAATAGAAAGCGGACCAAAAACTTCTTCTGGCGTTGAGAAGCGAGTCATTAGATATTCAAAGGCGCGTGCTTCGCGAAAGGCGAATTTAAGGCGGCGGGCTATCAGGCTTTTTGCAATGCCTGGCGGGCCAAGTAAAAAGACGCTTTCGCCGCTCAGCGCCGCTAGCAAACAGAGACGAACGGCGTGCTGACGTTCAAAAAGTCCCTTTTCCAGCGCCTGGCTGAGACGAGAAATTCTTTCAGCCAGCAAATGTGATTGAGCCATAATTAGCTTTGCATCCTTACGCGGTTAACCCTGTGGAGAAACGCGAGTATAGCGTTTATTTTTAGCCAGTTAATGTGCTGATTATGCCGCATGCAACGTTTGAGCTGAGATAAGTCAAATGCATTTAGGAGTACGATTTACACAATTATCGTGCATACTGTGCGCCGTTTTGTGGGCCAAGGGACTAAGCACACGTTTTCGGGATTCCAACAAAAGATTAGTCTATGAGCGCTGATAATAAACAATCGTTGCCGGCCGTTACGCTGGCTGCTATCGGGGTTGTGTACGGTGATATTGGTACCAGCCCGCTTTATACCCTTCGCGAATGCCTGTCCGGGCAGTTTGGGTTTGGCGTTGAACGCGACGCCGTGTTTGGCTTTTTGTCGTTAATTTTTTGGCTGTTGGTTCTGGTCGTCTCCATCAAATATCTCACCTTCGTGATGCGGGCGGATAACGCCGGGGAAGGCGGGATCTTAACGCTAATGTCGCTTGCCGGGCGTAATACGACGGCGCGAATGACTTCTGTCCTGGTGATCATGGGGTTGATTGGCGGCAGTTTCTTCTACGGCGAGGTGGTTATCACGCCGGCGATATCGGTGATGTCGGCCATAGAGGGCCTTGAGATAGCCGCACCGCAGCTCGATCAGTACATTGTTCCCCTCTCTATTATTGTTCTGACGCTGCTGTTTATGATTCAGAAGCACGGCACTGGCATCGTGGGTAAGTTGTTCGCGCCAGTTATGCTGCTGTGGTTCCTGACGCTCGCCGTTTTGGGCGCACGCAGTATTATCGGCAACCCAGAAGTTCTGCAGGCACTTAACCCGGCCTGGGCGGTGAATTTCTTCGTGCAGTACAAAGCCGTGTCGTTCGTTGCTCTCGGGGCGGTTGTGCTGGCAATCACCGGCGTTGAGGCGCTGTATGCCGATATGGGGCACTTTGGTAAGCTCCCGATTCGCATTGCATGGTTTATCGCGGTTCTGCCTTCATTAGTCCTTAACTATTTTGGTCAGGGCGCTCTGCTGTTAAAGAACCCGGAAGCGATTAAAAACCCGTTCTTCTTGCTGGCACCAGACTGGGCGCTGATCCCGCTATTGGTCCTGGCAACGCTGGCAACGGTGATTGCCTCTCAGGCCGTTATTTCCGGCGTATTCTCGCTGACGCGTCAGGCGGTTCGCCTGGGTTACCTCTCGCCAATGCGCATCATCCATACCTCGGAAATGGAGTCCGGGCAGATTTACATTCCAGCGATTAACTGGATTCTGTATATCGCCGTGGTGATCGTCATCGTTAGCTTCGAACATTCAAGCAACCTGGCGGCGGCATACGGCATCGCCGTAACCGGCACGATGGTGCTGACCTCGATTCTCTGCTGTACCGTCGCGCGCAAAAACTGGCACTGGAATAAAATTGCCGTGCTCCTGATGTGCGTGGGCTTCTTGTTTATCGACGTGCCGCTATTCTCCGCTAACCTCGAGAAAATCGTCTCTGGCGGCTGGCTGCCGCTCACGCTGGGCCTCGTCATGTTTACTATCATGACGACGTGGAAGAGCGAGCGTTTCCGCCTGCTGCGCCGTATGCACGAGCACGGTAACTCGCTGGAAGCGATGATTGCGTCCCTTGAGAAGTCTCCGCCGGTTCGCGTGCCGGGCACCGCGGTTTATATGTCCCGCGCGTTGAACGTGATCCCGTTTGCCATGCTGCATAACCTCAAGCACAACAAAGTGCTGCACGAGCGAGTCGTTCTGCTGACGCTGCGCACTGAAGATGCTCCGTACGTTCATAACGTTAAGCGCGTTTCTATTGAGCAGCTGTCGCCCACCTTCTGGCGTGTGGTGGCCAGCTACGGCTGGCGTGAAACGCCGAATGTGGAAGAGATTTTCCACCGCTGTGGTCTGGAAGGCCTGAGCTGCCGGATGATGGAAACCTCGTTCTTCATGTCGCATGAGTCGCTGATTATCGGCAAGCGCCCGTGGTATCTCCGCCTGCGCGGCAAGCTTTTCCTTGCCCTGCAGCGAAATGCCCTGCGCGCGCCTGACCAGTTTGAGATCCCGCCGAACAGGGTTATCGAACTGGGTACCCAGGTCGAGATTTAACCCCTCTAATATTGCCCGGTGGCAGCTGCTTACCGGGCAATTTTTTTGATTGGTGCATGCTGATGCCCTCACCCCGATCCTCTCCCACAAGGAGAGGGCGCAAAGACTAAAAAACGGTACCCAGGTACCGTTTTGCATTTATTAGCGAAACGTTTCGATGTTGATCACACTTCTTTAACCTGGTGGTTGTTTAACCGCCACATCTTTTCCTACACTCATTATCAGCGAAACGTTTCGCTAGTGGAGCAGGAAAATGAAGAAAGGTACCGTTCTTAACGCTGATATTTCGGCCGTTATCTCCCGTCTGGGGCACACCGATACGCTGGTGGTTGCCGATGCCGGGCTGCCAATTCCGCGTAATACTCAGCGCATTGATTTGGCATTAACTCACGGCGTTCCGGGCTTTATGCAGGTCGTGGATGTGGTAACGCAGGAAATGCAGGTTGAGGCGGCAATCATTGCTTCTGAAATCAAACAACATAATCCCGCGCTTCACGAAACGTTGCTCAGCCATATTGAGCAGCTGCAAAAACACCAGGGAAACACCATAACTATTCGTTACATCAGCCATGAGCAGTTCAAGCAGCACACCGCGGATGCACATGCGGTTATTCGCAGCGGGGAGTGTTCCCCGTATGCGAATATCATTCTCTGTGCCGGCGTAACCTTCTGAGGAGGTCAGCATGGAACCCTTACTGCAACTTAAAGGGATCGATAAATCGTTCCCAGGGGTGAAAGCCCTGTCTGGCGCGGCGCTGAACGTCTACCCGGGCCACGCCATGGCGCTGGTGGGTGAAAACGGCGCCGGCAAATCCACGATGATGAAAGTCCTGACCGGGATCTACACCAAAGATGCCGGTTCGCTGCTGTGGCTGGGAAAAGAAACCGCCTTTAGCGGGCCGAAAGCGTCTCAGGAAGCCGGTATCGGGATTATTCACCAGGAACTCAACCTGATCCCGCAGCTCAGCATTGCGGAGAACATCTTCCTTGGCCGCGAGTTTGTCGGGCATTTTGGCAACATTGACTGGAAGAAGATGTACCGCGAAGCCGACAAGCTGCTGGCGAAGCTGAATTTACGCTACACCAGCGAACGTCTGGTGGGCGAGCTGTCGATTGGCGATCAGCAAATGGTTGAGATTGCCAAGGTGCTGAGCTTTGAGTCCAAAGTCATCATCATGGATGAACCGACCGATGCGCTGACCGATACGGAAACCGAGTCGCTGTTCCGCGTTATCCGTGAGCTGAAAGCTCAGGGCTGCGGCATCGTTTATATCTCCCACCGTATGAAAGAGATTTTTGAGGTGTGCGACGACGTGACTGTGCTGCGTGACGGGCAGTTTATTGCCGAGCGCGAAGTCTCCACGCTTACCGAAGATACCCTGATCGAAATGATGGTTGGCCGCAAGCTGGAAGACCAGTATCCGCATCTGGACAAGCAGCCCGGCGATATTCGACTGCGGGTCGATAACGTATCCGGCCCAGGCGTGAAGGATGTTTCTTTCACGCTACGCCAAGGCGAAATCCTCGGCGTTGCCGGGCTGATGGGCGCCGGGCGTACCGAATTGATGAAAGTGCTTTATGGCGCGCTGCCGAGAAGCGGTGGCTACGTGGCGCTGGATGGCCGTGAAGTGGTGACTCGCTCTCCGCAGGATGGGCTGGCTAACGGCATCGTTTATATCTCTGAAGACCGTAAGCGTGATGGCCTGGTTCTGGGGATGTCAGTGAAGGAGAACATGTCGTTGACCGCGCTGCGTTATTTCAGCCGCGGGGCCGGCAGCCTGAAGCATAAAGATGAGCAGCAGGCGGTGCAGGATTTTATTCGTCTGTTCAACGTCAAAACGCCATCCATGGAGCAGCCGATTGGCCTGCTGTCCGGCGGTAACCAACAGAAAGTCGCCATCGCGCGTGGCCTGATGACCCGCCCGAAAGTGCTGATCCTCGACGAGCCAACTCGTGGCGTGGACGTTGGGGCGAAAAAAGAAATTTATCAGTTAATTAACCAGTTTAAAGCCGAAGGGTTGAGCATCATCCTTGTGTCGTCCGAGATGCCAGAAGTGCTGGGCATGAGCGACCGCATTATGGTTATCCACGAAGGGCGACTGAGCGGGGAGTTCTCCCGTGAAGAAGCCACCCAGGAGGCGCTGATGGCCGCGGCCGTTGGTAAGCTTAATCGAGTGAATCAGGAGTTAGATAAATGAGTACCCAGACCGTGTCCACCCGTCGCTGGTTCACCAAAGCGTGGCTGATGGAGCAAAAATCGCTGATCGCTCTGCTGGTGCTGATTGCGATTGTCTCGGCCCTGAGCCCGAACTTCTTTACCGTGAATAACCTGTTCAACATCCTGCAGCAAACGTCGGTGAACGCCATTATGGCGGTGGGAATGACGCTGGTCATTCTGACCTCCGGGATCGACCTGTCCGTCGGTTCTCTTCTGGCGTTGACCGGGGCGGTGGCGGCCTCGATTGTGGGCTTTGAGGTGAATGCGCTGGTGGCCGTTGCCGCTGCGCTGGCTCTTGGGGCTGCCATTGGTGCTGTCACCGGCGTAATTGTGGCGAAAGGGCGAGTTCAGGCCTTTATTGCCACGCTGGTGATGATGCTTCTGCTGCGTGGGGTGACGCTGGTTTACACCAACGGCAGCCCGATGAACACAGGCTTCTCGGACAATGCGGACCTGTTTGGCTGGTTCGGTATTGGCCGCCCGCTGGGGATCCCAACGCCGGTCTGGATCATGGCGATTGTCTTCCTGGCCGCGTGGTACATGCTGCACCACACTCGCCTGGGGCGTTACATCTATGCGCTCGGCGGCAACGAAGCGGCAACGCGTCTGTCAGGCATTAGCGTCAACAAAGTAAAAATCATCGTCTACTCTCTGTGTGGTCTGCTGGCCTCTCTCGCCGGGATCATCGAAGTAGCTCGTCTTTCCTCTGCGCAACCAACGGCGGGGGCGGGGTACGAACTGGATGCTATTGCGGCGGTTGTTCTGGGCGGCACCAGCCTGGCAGGCGGCAAAGGCCGGATTGTCGGCACGCTGATCGGGGCATTGATCCTCGGCTTCCTGAACAACGGTCTGAATTTATTAGGTGTTTCTTCTTATTACCAGATGATCGTCAAAGCGGTGGTAATTTTGCTGGCGGTGCTGGTGGACAATAAAAAGCAGTAAAACCATAACCCTACAGGACATCTGACTATGAACATGAAAAAACTGGCTACCCTGGTTTCCGCTGTCGCCCTGAGCGCCACCGTAAGCGCAAATGCCATGGCAAAAGACACCATCGCGCTGGTGGTTTCTACCCTGAATAACCCGTTCTTCGTGTCGCTGAAAGATGGCGCGCAGAAAGAAGCCGACAAACTGGGCTACAACCTGGTGGTGCTGGATTCACAAAACAACCCGGCAAAAGAGCTGGCCAACGTGCAGGACTTAACGGTTCGTGGCACCAAATTAATGCTGATTAACCCAACGGATTCCGATGCGGTGGGCAATGCAGTTAAGATGGCAAACCAGGCTAAAATCCCGGTGATCACTCTCGACCGTATGGCAAACCAGGGGACTGTGGTGAGCCACATTGCTTCTGATAACGTTGCTGGCGGCAAAATGGCCGGTGATTACATCGCCAAGAAACTGGGCGATGGCGCTAAAGTCATTGAGCTGCAGGGGATTGCAGGTGCTTCCGCTGCCCGTGAACGCGGTGAAGGTTTCAAACAGGCTGTTGCGGCACATAAATTTGACGTGCTGGCCAGCCAGCCGGCTGACTTCGACCGTACTAAAGGTCTGAACGTTATGCAGAACCTGCTGACTGCACACCCTAATGTTCAGGCTGTGTTTGCTCAGAACGACGAAATGGCACTGGGTGCCCTGCGTGCGCTGCAAACCGCGGGTAAATCTGATGTGCTGGTCGTTGGTTTCGACGGTACAGCTGACGGCGTGAAAGCGGTTGAAGGCGGTAAACTGGGCGCGACGGTTGCTCAGATGGCTGACCAGATCGGTGTTATCGGTGTGGAAACCGCAGATAAAGTGCTGAAAGGCGAGAAAGTGGATGCGAAAATCCCGGTTGATTTGAAACTGATCACCAAATAAGAATCAAAGAAAAGCAGGGCAACGCGCCGCTCAGGCATGAGCGGCGCACTCAAACTGGATATCAAGATATGAAAAGCACAGGCAAACTCGTCGTTCTTGGCAGCATCAATGCTGACCATATCCTCAACCTCGAACATTTCCCAACGCCGGGTGAGACTGTTACCGGGCAGGGGTATCAGGTGGCGTTCGGCGGTAAAGGTGCGAACCAGGCCGTTGCGGCAGGGCGCAGTGGAGCAGACATTGCGTTTATTGCCTGTGTGGGCGATGACGATACCGGCAGCCGCGTGTGTAAGCAGCTTGCCAGCGATAACATCGATACTTCACCAATCAGCACCATTAAAGATGAAGCGACCGGCGTGGCACTTATTTTTGTTAACGGCGCAGGTGAAAACGTGATTGGCATTCACGCCGGCGCGAATGCCGCTTTGACTCCCAAGCTGGTGGAAGCGCAACAGCAGAAAATCGCCGTTGCTTCGGCATTATTGATGCAGCTGGAGTCCCCGCTTGAGAGCGTGCTGGCTGCGGCGAAAATTGCCCATCAGCACCAAACCAAAGTGATTCTTAACCCCGCCCCTGCCTGTGAACTCTCTGATGAGCTTCTGTCTCTGTTAGATATGATCACCCCGAACGAAACGGAAGCAGAAAAGCTGACCGGCGTGCGCGTTGAGAACGATGCGGATGCCGCCAAAGCTGCTGAAGTGCTGCACGGTAAGGGAATCGATACAGTGATTATCACGCTCGGCAGCCGTGGTGTGTGGCTAAGCGAAAAAGGCCACGGCAAACGTGTGCCGGGCTTTAAGGTAAAAGCTGTCGATACTATCGCTGCTGGCGACACTTTTAACGGCGCGCTGGTGACTGCGCTGCTGGAAGAAAAACCGATGGAAGACGCCGTGCAATTTGCTCACGCTGCCGCCGCAATTGCCGTGACGCGAAAAGGCGCTCAGCCTTCCGTGCCGTGGCGCAAGGAAATAGATGAGTTCCTGCAGCAGCAGAGGTAAGCCATGGCTACCATGAAAGACGTCGCCCGCATGGCGGGCGTTTCTACTTCTACCGTTTCCCACGTCATTAATAATGATCGCTTCGTTAGCGATGCCATTCGCCAGAAGGTTGAGGCCGCGGTAAAAACGCTGAACTATGCGCCTTCTGCGTTGGCCCGCAGCCTCAAGCTGAATCAAACGCATACCATTGGCATGCTAATCACCGCGAGTAGCAACCCCTTCTATTCTGAGCTGGTTCGCGGCGTGGAGCGCAGCTGCTTTGAACGCGGTTACAGCCTGGTGCTGTGCAACACCGAAGGCGATGAGCACCGCATGAACCGAAATCTGGAAACGCTGCTGCAAAAACGCGTCGATGGATTGCTGCTGTTGTGCACCGAAACGCATCAGCCTTCGCCTGAAATCATCAACCGCTACCCGACTATTCCGACCGTAATGATGGACTGGGCTCCGTTTGAGGGGCAGAGCGATGTGATTCAGGATAACTCGCTGCTCGGCGGAGAAATGGCGACACAGCACCTGATCGACAATGGCTATACCCGTATAGCCTGCATTGCCGGGCCACAGGACAAAACGCCTGCCAGACTGCGCCTTGAAGGCTACCGGAAAGCCATGGCCCAGGCCGGGCTGACGATTTACCCCGGCTATGAAATTATCGGTGACTTCGAGTTTCAGGGCGGATTTAGCGCCATGAGCGAACTGCTTACTCTGGCAGACAGGCCGGACGCGGTCTTCATGGGGAATGACGCCATGGCCGTTGGGGCCTACCATGCTTTATATCAGGCTGGTCTTAGCATTCCGCAAGATATGGCGGTGATTGGCTACGATGATATTGAACTTGCGCGCTACATGACGCCGCCGCTGACGACGATTCACCAGCCTAAGGATGAGCTCGGCGAGCTGGCCGTGGATGTGCTGATCCACCGGATGGGACAGCCCGATCTGGCGCAGCAACGCTTGCTGCTGACGCCAGAGCTGGTGGAACGAAGTTCCGTCTAAGGCTTGTGACGTTCTTTTATTAAGTTGCGCCCGTCTTTGGGGCGCAGCAGCAAAAATACCGCCGAAGAGACCAGTGTTATCACGCCCATCGTCAACAGGGTGTAGTGGAACTGCTCGATGGTATTGACGCTTTCTACCCCTTCCCATGCACGCAGCACCGCGGCACTAACTGCAACCCCAAGGCTAATTGAAAGCTGCTGAGTCACGGCTAGCACGCTATTGCCGCTGCTGGCATTTTCGTCCGTCAGGTCGGCAAGCGTTATCGTGTTCATGGCCGTAAACTGCGTCGACATCGCCATCCCTAATATAAAGAGGGGCAGGATCAGCAGCCAGACTTCCATGCCCGGTGACTGCAGCGAGAACTGGGCAATGAGCAGGCCGATGACGACGGTTATCCCTACCAACGTTTTACGATAGCCCAGCCAGCGCAGCACCTGAGTGACCGTCGATTTAGCCAGCAGTGAACCTACAGCGGTCGGTGCCATCATGCAGCCCGCCAGCAGCGCCGAATAACCAAAACCGACCTGCAGCATGAGCGGCATCAGAAAAGGGACGCAGCCGGTGCCGAGCCGCGAGGCGATATTGCCGACGATGCCAACGGAGAAGGTGCGTGTCTTAAAGAGAGGAAGGGGAATAAGCGGCGTTGGAACGCGGCGAGCATGCCAGACATACGCCAGTAGCAACAAAACACCGCCCAGAATAACCAACATGCCTATATAGCTGGCAACAATCCGCTCGCCAAATAGCTCAACGCCGCTGGAGATCAGCACCAGCCCCGCACCAAATAGCAGGAAGCCGCTCATATCAAACCCGCGCTTCGGCGTAGTGAAGTTGGGCATGTACTTGCGGGCATACAACAGGCCCAGAATGCCAATCGGGATATTGATTAAAAATATCCAGTGCCAGCTTGCCCAGGTGACCAGAACGCCGCCGAGAAGTGGGCCGATAATGGGGCCAACCAGACCGGGCATGGTGACAAAGTTGAGTACAGGCAACAGTTCGCTGCGTGGGTAAGCCCGAAGTAATGCCAGACGCGCAACCGGCATCATCATTGCGCCACCAATTCCCTGAATCACGCGAAAAATTACCAGCTCGGTTAAAGACCCAGACATGGCGCAGGCAAAGGAGCCGAGAGTGAACAGGCTAACGGCCAGCATAAATACGCGGCGTGTGCCGAAGCGGTCTGCTAACCAACCGCTTACCGGGATAAGCATGGCGACGGTTAAGGTGTAGCTAATAATGGCGGCCTGCATGGCCAGCGGGGAGCGATTCAGGCTATGGGCTATTGCCGGTAGCGCGGTGTTAAGAATGGTGGCATCCAGCGCCTGCATAAAGAAAGCCATCGCGGCTATCCACGGCAGGCCGGCCATGCTGCGTGCTGTTTTCGTCATTATTATCCTGAAGGTTATGTGCGCCTTAGACTACCGATGAGTGACGGGTTCCTTTAATAGCGCCAGGCAGGCGTTAAAAGCGGCCTGCCCCTCTCCCTGAGCAATGGCATCCACAATCGCCTGGTGCAAATCGAGCTTAATGACTTCGTTATCGGTAATCGCGGTGAAGTAATTGTAATAAATCGATCTGAATAAGTTCGCGAAAGATGTCATGAAAGGGTTACCACTCATTTCATAGATGAGTTCGTGGTAGGCCATATCCACTTCTATCCACCGCTGGCGGTCAAAGGCCGTCTGCAGTTCTGTCATTTGCGCCATCAGTAGAGCCAACCTGGTACGCTGCTGTTCATTGCTATTAATAGCGGCTAATGCGCAGGCCTGTGGCTCCAGGCTATTACGCATAATCAAAAACTCTTCTACTACATGGCTGAAGTTATCTTTGGTCATCCACCAGGCTATCAGTTCTTTATCAAGGAAGTTCCAGTGGCTGCGGGGCATAACGCGAGTGCCAATCCTTGGGCGAGGCAACAGCATGCCTTTAGCTGCTAGCGTCTTGACGGCTTCACGAACGGCCGTCCGGCTGACGCCAAAGAGATCACCCAGTTCCATCTCGCCCGGAAGAATGCTGCCTGCCGCATATTCACCCTTGAGAATTCGCTGGGCAATTTTCTCTGCCAGCACATAAGAAAGGTTTTTTTGGGCGGCGAGTTGTTGAGTGGATAAAGACATGACGCAATTCCTTTAGCTGTATTTCTTACCCTAGTATGCCACCGGCGGTGATTTTGCGGTGATTTATGCAGCAAATATCCCTGATTTGCTGGCTTTCTGCGCGCCGTTGGTGAAAAAGAATGCGGTCAGAAAGTTTTTTCAAATTAGGGGTTGTCAGGCTCTGAGAACTCCCTATAATGCGCCTCCACTGACACGGCGAAGCGGCTTCGAAAGCGGCTTTACAACCCGGGAGTCAGTCAGACGAAAGCGAAAATAAACGCTTGACTCTGAAAGAGGAAAGCGTATTATACGCCACCTCGAGTTAGCAAGCGAAAGCGACTGACTCAACGCTCTTTAACAATTTATCAGACAATCTGTGTGGGCACTCGCAGGATTGATATCTCAGCATCTTCGGATGCAAACAAATATCAAGTCTTGAAGAGT